>JBAZOY010000114.1:0-5634 GCA_041648505.1 Syntrophales bacterium
GTCCTCTAATGGATATATATAGAAACCTGAGAGATTTCTTTGTGTATCTCGATGAGGAGACAGAGCCGGCCCGTATCGTCGGCATCTGTGCCATGAGCATCTTCTGGGAAAACCTGGCTGAAGTCCGGTCTCTCCACGTAGATAAAGAATACAGAAATAAGGGTATCGGCAGAAAGCTCATAGAGGCTTGTATCTCTGAGGCGATCGCCCTTGAACTGTTCAGAGTATTTACTTTGACCAGCAGGAAAGAAATATTTGCCCATTTAGGTTTTAAGGAAGTTGACCGCTCAACCCTTTCTGAAAAAATCTGGTCAGACTGCTTCCGATGCTCCAAATATCCGGACTACTGTGACGAAGTAGCCATGATCAGAGAACTATAATACTATAGAGGCTTTTTCTAAAGACCGGTAAAGATACCGGTAAACAGCCAGTGCTGCCTAAATTAGCTCGATTTGCTGATTTTGATCACTGAAATCATTGCCTTTTTCCCTTAACAATTTTAAGGGCGTGGGTAGTTATACGATTTTTTCTTACAGCTAGTTAAGAATACATTTAATAATGAGACTTTTCTTTTTAGGGAACATTTAACATATTGAATATATGTAATATTTCTATTTTTTAAATACAATTACATTACATTTTAGGATACAACCGGGATGTCTGAACGTATCCGCTGGGGGATGGACAATCCGCATCCGCTGTCGCAGGTGAGAACGGAGCTGGTATGGGAGGGGAAATACGATGAATACGGGAAGAGGTATGCCGTAGATATTGCTGGTTGCCATGCCGATGCAGAAATCTAAGCGATCGATAAGACAATATAGATTCCTTGGCATTATATGAGAATTCCCTTGACAAAATCCAATTAGTTATATTAAAAATAGCTGCATTGTTATATTGCTTATCCTACAAATATCCAATCATCCTAACAGAAAACGTGAATAGTAATGGAAATGGAAAAGACCCAGGCTAGCATGGTAATTACCGCTCGTCAGTTTAATCCTTCCATTATCAGCCAATACTGGTTAATCAAAAACAATATCCTTGCGGAAGAAGAGTTTGAGGCTGGCAGTATTTTTTCCCCTGTTATGGTCAATGTCCAGTCAAAAGAGTGCCATATTTTAGTTTTACCCGAACAGCTTCAATTCTCACCTAAAATATATCCAGAATCTGAAGAACATGCATTGATAAACTCCAAACTCGGAAAGATTATAAAAGAATTGCCGCATACGCCCTTTATAGCAGCGGGCCTGAATTTTTCCTGGCATGTATATCAAAAGGATGCACCGACTGGTGTTTTAGACAGGACCCTGTTCTTTCGAGATGATAGTCCCTTATATCAGGCTTTTAACACAGAGGATGCACGTTTTGGATCTTATATGAGTAAAGACGTTATAGGCTGCCGTTTGAAGCTTGATATCAAACCGGTTATTATTAATCTTCAAGGGATAACAACCGAGCGTCTTCAATTCGCATTTAATTTTCATCTTCAACTGACCGAGGATAATAAGGTAGACGATATTTTGTATTTATTGTCAAAATGGAATGAGGCACGGGAAATATCCTCCACGATGGTAAAAAGCGCAATAGATCAGGAAAACTAACCATGCAAATATCTACTGAAACAATTCCTCCTATGGATTTTGGCAAAAACCCTGAACTGCTTGCCCTTATCGCCCAGTATGAACTGGGTGAATATGAAACAACAAGGGGAACAGATCATGAGATCTTACCTTTCGAAAAAGGAATAGCCGATATAAAAGCTCATCTTGAATGTGAGATCTTAATTAAAATGCCTTCAATTTTTCCGGCATCCTTTTTCATCAAACGGCTGTATGCCATACTTATCAATGAAACCTCACAAGCAATCATCGAGCCTGATACGATAGAGCAATTGCAGAATTATTTGAAGCAAAAAGAATCCTTTGATCGTATTGTTGATATCAAGCTTTCTCGTGATGAAAAAGAATTCTGCAAACATCACGGTGTGTTACAGTACATCTCAGTAGCATTAGGAATCATCAAGCGTAGTTTTTCCAACATTCGCACCATCTATACGGAACTTTTACAAGATCCGGACACTGATGAACAATGGCTCGTCGTTAATGTTGAGGTCAAAGGTGAAATCGAAGATATTCTTGACATGTATGATAAATATACAGGTGAATGGGTATCAAGAGTGCCATGGCCTGAACGTGGGAAAATCAGCCTGTCTTACATCGTTACTTGATCAATGGATCCGCGAGATTTCCTTCAGATTGCTACGAACCTATCGAATGGCAGCAAGCCGGCAGAATTTCGAACGGCCGTAAGCCGTGCTTACTATGCCGCCTACCATGTAGGGGTGGGATTCCTTAATGGCATGGATTGTCATATCAGTGAAGGATCAAACGGTCATGCCGAAGTCAGTCGAGATCTTAATAACTGTGGTGATCATGAACTATCAAAAGTAGGTTCTAAGATTAATGATCTCCGCAGTGAAAGAATTATTGCTGATTATAAGCTCAACAAAACCAAATATGATGATCAAAGAAACACTCAAGCCACTGTAATGCAAGCAGAACGAATAATCAAAGCCTTAGATCAATACGCTTCAAGTCCAAGACAGATTGAAATTGCCAAAGCAATCAAAGAATACCGTAAAAAAGTTTCCCGCTGATTTAAAACTCCCCTATATTAGCAACTAGCCATTGGCATTCGAATCAATTAAATTCTCGCTATACTGAAATTGCCATTAAAAATTTAGATTTGCATTGATAAAGACGATACCCTTTGGTATGGTTACATCCATACTTTAAAAGTACTACTCATATGGGAAGACTCATCCATTTCTGTGCTTGCCGTTTAATCAACCTGGATAGGAACCCCCCGGTTTACAAAAGGATGGATTGGGGTGGCGGGGAAGAAATCAAAAGCAACAACGACAGAAAACACAATATTGGATTACCGCCATGAGGAGGCGAAGCGGAAGAGCATCCCGCTGGTCGGTATGGTACATGGCTACTATGAATTAGCTAAAATTACATTTAAATAGTTGTATTAAAAAAATACGGATTTGATAGTAGGTTGAAATCAGAAGAGAATTGTCCTTTCAAATACATTTATCTTACATTTGAGGTTCATAAATGGGAAATATCTCTGAACAAGAAAACCCATTCACTGCCGGTCTGCGGGTGATCAATGACTTCTTTTGACTTTTCGGTATCTGAGACGGTGCTCCTAACTGGTGCAGGATTTACGCATAATTTCGGAGGTTTTCTCGCCGTAGATATGTGGGATGAAATACATAATCATTTTCAGAGATATAATCGGAGTACTGAAAATAGCCGGTTGCTCAAAGAGATAAAGAAAAATTTCAACTACGAAGAACTTTACCAGACCGTTGAACGCAGTAGCGACTTCAATCCGCAAGAAAAAGAAGCCTTCATGAATGCCGTACTGAGCGCCTATGATACATTAGACAAAATCGTTTGCAGCTACAAAAGCAGGATACCTAACATAACCGCTGAAGTTGATACCTCTAAACTCAGGAATTTTTTCCAACTTTTGAATGGTCAAGGCAGAAACTTTGGATTTTTCTTCACACTAAATCAGGATATTTTGATTGAGCGATACTTTTCGGAAGGACCTACAGGGCCTGTGCTGCCCGGAATTAAGGCAAACTACGCCCGCTTCAATATTGGCCGGTATAAATCTTTAGACTCCACTGATTACCCCACGGTTATGAAAGACAGAGAATTAGAAAAAGCGAAAATGACGATGAAATCCCTGGGTCATCTTTATTACATCAAGCTACACGGCTCCTACGATTGGCGAGATGAGCAGAATCGGGCAAGGATGATCATCGGAATGCACAAGGCGGATCAAATTGGAGCAGATGATATTTTATCCTGGTATTTTCGACTGTTTGAAGAAGTTCTTTCATTGAACAAAAGGCGGCTCTTGATCATCGGCTATGGATTCGGTGACCCGCATATTAACAAGGTTATAATAAACGCAATAAAGAATCATCACTTGAAAATATACGTAATATCCCCAGAAGCTCGAGTGAGTTTCCGGGAAAAAGTCAACAGAATTGATTCAGACTTGTGGAAGAGCACTGCTGGCTATTATCCATACTCATTGAAAAAATTATTTCCCATGGGCGGGAACTCTCCCCATTATGAGAATTTTAAAAAAGACTTTTTTTGTTAAGAACTTTGATAACCAAGAGGTAAACAATGCCGGAACATATTCGCTGGGGAATGGATAATCCGCATCCGTTGTCGCAGATGAGGACGGAGCTGGTGTGGGAAGGGAAGTACGATGAATACGGGAAGAGACGCACCATCGATATTGCCGGGTGCGCCATGCCGATGCAGAGGATCGAGACGATTGACGAGCCGGCTTCCCGCCTGATGTCCCAGGGCGGTCTATTTGACGCTGTGAAGGCCCACCGGGACGACTTCCGCAACATGCTCATCTGGGGGGACAACAAACTGGTCATGGCGAGTCTGCTCCAGCAGTTCAAGGGGAAGATCGACCTTATCTATATTGATCCGCCCTTTGATGTCGGGGCGGACTTTACGATGAATGTCCCCATCGGCGATGCAAAGGAGACCGTCGGCAAGGATCAGTCCACACTGGAGATGGTAGCCTACCGGGACATGTGGGGCAAGGGGACGGATTCGTACCTCCACATAATGTACGAGCGGATGGCGTTGATGAAGGAGTTGTTGAGTGAAAAGGGAAGTATTTATGTGCATCTCGCCCACCATGTGGGTCATTATCTGAAAGTTATTTTAGACGAAGTTTTTGGGAAAGATAATTTTTTAAATGAAGTGATCTGGCATTACAAACGTTGGCCTACGCCATCACGAGACTTCCAGAAAATGCATGATAATTTATTCTTGTACATAAAAAACAAGGGTGTGCATACATTTAACAGATTGTTCGGTGAGAGAACGGAAGAAACGCAAAAGCGGTGGAAAGACAAAAGAATTGTTGCTTTCCATGACGATTCTGGACAACGAATACCTTCTAGTTCGCTGGAAGAAGAATCGCTTGGTGCACCGCTGGATGATGTCTGGGACATTGGCATTATCGCACCAGTTGCTCATGAACGTACCGGGTATGATACCCAAAAACCCGAAGCCCTCCTTGAACGTATCATCAAAGCCTCCTCAAACGAAGGCGACCTCGTGGCCGATTTCTTCTGCGGGTCAGGGACGACCGGCACCGTGGCCGAACGGTTAGGCCGACGGTGGATCATGGCCGATTTAGGACGTTTTGCCATCCATACGAGCCGCAAGCGGCTCATTGAATTGCAGCGCAAGCTGCATGAGCAAGACAAACCTTATCGGGCCTTCGATGTATACAACCTTGGGCGGTACGAAAGACAATGGTGGCAGAAGGCACGTCTGAAGGGGGCGGATGAGGAGCATCGTAAAGTGATCCTCGGCTTCTACAAGGCCGAACCCTTGTCCAATATGACAAACCTCCTTCACGGGCGGAAGGGCCGCGCCCTCGTTTCCGTGGATGGCATCGACAGTATTCTCACCCGGAATGAGGTGCGGGCAGTAGCACAGACGGCGCGTGATGCCGGAGCAAAGGAAGTCCACTGCCTCGCCTGGGAATTTGAAATGGACCTGCGCC
>JBAZOY010000115.1:0-5555 GCA_041648505.1 Syntrophales bacterium
AATCTGGTTTGACACCAACGGCAATAACTCAATCGATGGCGGCGAGATTGGGGTCTCAGTGAACACTACCGCCGCAGGCGCTCTCCCCGCATTAACTACCCTAACCGTTCCTGCCGCAGCCGCAGGCGCTTACCCCGTGCGGGTTGATATCGCTACCGATGGCGCTATCGAGTCTTCCGCCATCTTCACTATCCCCATCCTGGGTATCACTTTAAGTTCTGTCTCCGCAGTGCCGGGCACAGTAGTAACCATCACCGGCACCGGATTCACTCCAGGCACCGCCGGAACAGTCTGGTTCGACTCCAACGGCAATAACTTAATCGATGGCAGCGAGCCTCAGTCAGCGGTGACCACCACTGCCGCAGGCGCTCTTCCCGCCGGAGTCACCCTTACCGTACCGGTAACCACCACACCCGGCGCCTACCCGGTACGCGCCGATATCATTGCCGGCGGTGCCGTCGAGGCTTCAGCCGTCTTTACAGTACCTACCCCTGCCCTGACTCCGGCGCCCACCAGCGGGTCACCAGGCACCATAGTAACTATCACCGGCACTAACTTCCCCCTGAGCACCGCCGGAACAATCTGGTTCGACACCAACGGCAATAATTCATTCGATGCCGGTGAGCCTCAGGCGGCGGCGACCACCACCGCCGCCGGCGCTCTACCCGCCGGAGTTATCATCACCGTGCCGGTAACCGCCACTCCCGGAGCCTACACGGTGCGCGCTGATATCGCTAACGGGGGAGCTCTTGAGGCTTCAGCTACTTTCACGGTATCGGCTCCGGCTATTACCCTGAGCCCGGCTACCGGGGTATCGGATACGATAATAACCATCACCGGAAGCGGCTTCATCACCAACACCGCCGGAACAATCTGGTTCGACAGCGACGGCAATAGCGCCATTAATGGCAGTGAGCCTCAGGTCTCGGTGACCACTACCACCACCGGCACCCTCCCGGCCGGCATTACACTTTCCGCACCTGTTGCAGGCGCAGGACCATACCAGGTGCGCGCTGATATCGCCATCGGTGGCGCTATCGAGGCCTCCTCAACTTTTACCGTGCCCACCCTGGGCCTAGCTTTAAGCCCTACATCAGGGGCCGCAGGAACAGTAGTAACCATCACCGGCAATGGATTCACTCCAGGCACCGCCGGAACAATCTGGTTTGACACCAACGGCAATAACTCAATCGATGGCGGCGAGATTGGGGTCTCAGTGAACACTACCGCCGCAGGCGCTCTCCCCGCATTAACTACCCTAACCGTTCCTGCCGCAGCCGCAGGCACCTACCCCGTGCGGTTTGATATCGCTACCGATGGCACTGTTGAGGCCTCCGCCATCTTCACGGTACCTACCCCTGCCCTAACTCTGGCGCCCGTCAGCGGGCCACCAGGCAGCATAGTAACCATCACCGGCACCGGGTTCACCCCGGGCACCGCCGGAACAATCTGGTTCGACACCAACGGCAATAACTCAATCGATGGCAGCGAGCCTCTGGCGGCGGTGACCAACACTACCGCCACCGGCGCTCTACCCACCGGAATCACCATCACCGTACCTGTAACCACCACACCCGGCGCCTACCCGGTGCGCGCTGATATCGCTATCGGGGGCGCTGTTGAGGCTTCCGCAACCTTTACCGTTCCGACTCCTGCCCTGACTCTAAGCCCCGCCTCCGGCGTTGCCGGCACCATAACAACCATCACCGGCACTAACTTCGCCCTGAATATCACCGGAACAATCTGGTTCGACACCAACGGCAATAACCTAATCGATGGCAGCGAGCCCCAGGCGGCGGTGACCACCACCGCCACCGGCGCTCTACCCGCCGGTGTTACCCTCACCATACCTGTCGCAGGCGCAGATACTTATCTCGTACGCGCGGACATTCCTGCCACTGGCATCATCGAGGCTTCAGCAACCTTTGCCATACCTGTTCCCGCCATAACGCTGAGCCCCATCTCCGGAGCGCCGGGTACCGTGATAACCATCACCGGCACCGGATTCTCTCCGGGAGCGGCCGGTACCGTCTGGTTCGACACTAACGGCAATAACTCAAGAGATGCCGGCGAGCCCCAGGTGGCAGTGACCGCCACTGCCGGCGGCGCTCTTCCCGCCGGTGTTACCATCAATGTCCAGGTCGTAAGCTCTGGAAACTATCCGGTGCGCGCCGACATTCCTGCTGTTGGTACTGTCGAGGCTACGTCAACCTTTACCGTACCTGCTCCCACCCTAACCCTTAGCCCCGCCTCTGGTGTAGGCAGCACTGTAATAACCATTACCGGCAGTAACTTCGCCATGGGCGCCGCCGGGATAATCTGGTTTGATACTAACGGCAATAATGCAATAGACGCCGGCGAACCACAGGTCTTGGTGACCACCACCGCTACCGGCGCTATCCCCACAGGCATTGCCTTAACTGTGCCAGCCAGCTTGCCTCCCAGTGCTTGCTCAGTGCGTGCTGATATACCCGCCGCCGGTACTATCGAGGCTTCAACAACCTTCACCATACCTGCTCCCGCCATAACTCTGAGCCCCGCCTCTGGAGCACCGGGCACCGTAGTAACCATCACCGGCAGTGGTTTTAATCCGAATACCAACGGTATAGTCTGGTTCGACAGTGATGACGATAGTATCGCCGATGCCAGCGAACCACAGATAGCGCTAAGCAGTACTTCTACCGGTGCCATACCTGTTGGAGTAGTCCTGACTGTGCCCCTAACCACAACCCCCGGTGCCTACTCGGTGCGCGCTGATATCGCTACCAGTGGCACTATCGAAGCTTCGGTGACCTTCATCGTACCTAATCCCACCATATCTCTTAGCGCCATTAGTGGTCCACCAACCACCGTAATCACCGTTACCGGCAGTGGTTTCACGCCGAGTACCGCCGGTGTGATCTGGTTCGATAATAACGGTAACAATGTGGTAGATGCCGGTGAGCCGCAGCTACTGGCATCTACCACAACTGCCGGTGCCATTCCCACGGGCATTACCCTGACCGTACCAGCGACGACTATCGCTGGTGCTTACTCGGTACACGCTGATATTCCTACCGTTGGCACTATCGAGGCCTCAGCTATCTTTACCGTTCCGACTCCTTCCCTGACTCTGGCGCCCACCAGCGGTGCGCCGGGTACCGTAATAACCATCACAGGCAGTGGTTTCAATCCGAGGACAGTTGGGGTACTCTGGTTTGATAGCAATGGCAATAATACGATAGACACTGGCGAACCACAGGTCGCGGTGACTGCAACCGCAACCGGCACTATCCCTGCTGCTACCACCCTGACTGTAGCTATCTCCACAACCCCTGGTATTTACTTGGTGCGGGCTGATATCGCTACCGGGGGCACTGTTGAGGCCTCGGCGACCTTTACCACATCTGCTCCCGCTCTGACCATCGCACCAACTTCGGGAGCGCCGGGTACCGTAATAACCATCACCGGCAGTGGTTTCAATCCGAGTACCGCCGGTGTTATCTGGTTCGACAGCGACGGCAATAACACGGCAGGCGCTGGCGAACCGCAGGCCGCAGTAACCACCACTGCCGCCGGCGCTCTACCCACCGGCATTACCCTCACAGTACCAGCGGCAAGTACCGGCACTTACTCGGTGCGTGCTGATATCCCTGCCGCTGGCACGGTTGAAGCTTCAGGAACTTTTGCCATATCTGCTCCTGCTCTAACCCTGGCACCAACTTCGGGAGCGCCGGGTACCGTAATAACCACCACCGGCACCGGATTCACCCCGAGCACAGCCGGCATACTCTGGTTTGACAGCGACGGTGATAACACGGTAGACGCTGGCGAACCACAGGTCGCGGTAACCACCACCGCCGCCGGCGCCATCCCCACAGGCATTACGCTGACCGTACCGGCCACGGCAAGTACTAGCACCTACTCGGTGCGTGCAGATATCCCCGCCGCTGGTGCCGTCGATGCTTCGGCAACTTTTACGGTACCGGCTCTAGCTATAGCCTTGAGTCCCAGCACCGGCATATCTGGTACCGTAATCACTGTTAGCGGCAGCGGTTTCACACCGAATGCCACCGGCATGATCTGGTTTGACAGCAATGGCGACAATACGGTAGATGCCGGGGAGCCGCAGACATCGGTGATAACCGCTTCCGATGGTTCAACTCCTGCAGGAGTTAACTTAGCCGTGCCGAGCGCCACAGCCCCGGGCGTCTACCAAATAAAAGCTGATATTCCTGGCGGTGGTAGTATCGAAGCTTCAGCAAGCTTTGTAGTGATACAACCACCTTCAGCAGCAGTCCTGCTTGGCAGTGCTCAAGGCGAAATCATACTGGCGCCGGGCGCATCGGTAAACATCTTGACACCCGGCACCGCACCGTTTACGGGTACTATCAGTATTGAGAGTACCGGTCTGCGATACCATGTTGATGTATGGAATGGGACGGCTTGGATGACTGTAGTCAAAGCAGGCTCTCGTAACGCTTCCTACGCTGTCTCGGGCTTCGGGCTAAGAATAAGTAACGGTACAACGACGTCGATGACAGTGGGTTATGTAGTAGTCTATTTAAGATAGAGAGAAAGATATCAAAGAGGCGCTGCAGGGCTAATGAACGATGGTTAGATTTTAGTACGTGACAGTTCTGAACACCTCTATTAGTAGTTGAAAGGGACAGATAATGACCAGAAGTGCAAAGCTCTTCTTGTTCGTGGCATCAGTGGTTATGATTATGTCGCTGTCCGCTGGCCTGGTTTCAATAAGAGACGCCAGAGCAGATAGTGACGCTATTGCCAATGGTAATTTCGAAAGCGGGGGCTTATCTGGATGGACTGTCGGTGGCATTGGTGCCAGTGTTGAAGTCCTTGGTAAGGATGACTTTGAGCCCGAGATATTGCCTCCCGAAGGCGACCGGTTTGTTTTGTTGACCACCGGACCGGGTGAGGTAAATCTGGCTTTAGGGTTTGACCTGGACATGAACACGTTCCCCGACAACGATACGGCTACGATGGCACAGACCTTTACTTTGTTAAGTTATCAGGTGCCGGCTAATTTAAGCTTTCAATGGAACTTCTTAAGCGCTGAAGTGGACGGACATGACGATTTTTTCATGGTAACTCTGAACGGGGCTATCGTGCTCGCTGGCAGTGTTCCCGGAGCTCAATCGTTCGTGTCTCCTTTGCCTGATGTGCCGACTCTAGACGGGGTTACATACTCGGTCACCAGCAACGGCCCGGCAGATGGTTCCATCTTTGACGGTGGGAGCTGTGGTTTTCACAGTTTTTCTTACGTGATAAACACTCCGGGCACTTATAACCTGCAATTTGTCGTTTCCGACCAGGAAGACCGTTTTTTTGACTCCGGCTTACTGATTGACGCAGTCCGGCTTGCACTGCCGCCTCCACCTCCACTACCATCACAAGTTGAGCAGATGCCTACAGCGGCGACAGCAGCGTTAGTGGAATCGATGACTACTGCCAATGCAGCGATCACTATATCACAGATAAGCATTGACAAGGTTGCCGATATTGTCGAGGCCATATCTCTTACTAAGGCTGCTGACATTATGCAAATTCTAAGC
>JBAZOY010000116.1:0-5543 GCA_041648505.1 Syntrophales bacterium
CTGTAATCTTTGATATTTTGTAACCGTTATAGCTGTATTGGACTTTGTTGCCGTTCTGGTCAATCACTGTGCGCAGGAGGCCGTTAACAGCAAACTGCCATGTCACATAAGATGCCGGATGCTCCAGCTTATATGTCCCGTCGGCCTGTTTGTACAGTCTAAACCTGATTCCGGCGGGTGTTTTGTAGCTGCCGTTGGCATCGGCAATAAATTCAAAAATCTTGCCGGTCTCATTGGAATAGAGCACTGTCCCGTTTAATTTCGGGGTCAGGTAAGGGATTCCAGGATGCCAGCCTGCACCCAGTTCACCTTTGTTACTCTGCATACTGTTATAATACCTGGAAACCGCCAGGGGAACGGGATTATTGGATAAAGTCAGGTCATTGCCCTGTAGTAGAAGGTTTCCGTTATAATTAACTATTCCGGATTGTTGAGCGTTTAGCCCATAGTTGTTTACTGCCTGAAAAGGGCTGACCCCTATGCTGGGGACAGCATTTTGAACCTCAACCAGAACTTGGTCTTCCGCGCTATTCCCCATACTATTTATTCCCTGGACATTTATCAGGTAAGTGCCGTCAATAACACCGGTACTGTCCCACAGCCAAGTATTTTCTGCCTGTGTTACCGTATCTTGAAAAACAACCGTACCGGTTGCATTGTCGGAAATAGTCAACGATAAACTGTCTGTATTGATGCCCTTTGCTGAAACAGGAACAATTCCGTTGACTGAGGTCATATTTTGCGGTTCTGTTATTTTTATTTCCGGGATTTTTAGATTGACAGCAGTCACACGTATATAGTCTACAGTGAAATCCGTCCATTGAGCTGCCACCCAGGAAGCGAATACAGGATTTCCAATCGTTATTGTGTTAGGTCTCAAGCTACTGGTCGTGGGTTCGACCTTCAATATACCATCGATATACAGAGAATATTTACCGTCGATATATTCCAATTTATAGTCATGGAAGGATAAGGAGTCAGATACAGATACCCAATTGTTTATAGTATTTACCCTAAGACTGCTCGCGGAATCCGCCCAGATATCAAAAATGCCCCCACCTGCCGGAGGATTATATCCTTCCGGGTCTGAATAAATAGCTTGCAAACCATCCCCATGTGGCGAAATTGTATCATACTTCATCCTAACTTCAAGAATAAAATCACCTGTATCCGGAAAAGGAGAGGTTCTGCTAGGCGGTCCGCTCCATATGTAAGGGAATGCTCGCCCCCGGCCTGCGCTAAAACTGGCTTCTCCACCATTAACAGTAATAGAACCATATGGAGGCAATTGTATTAAATCATCATCAACTTCACTGCTAATATCTACCCATCCACCTGTCCTAAGAGCCCGTTCACCTGCTGTAGCAATGTCAATATTCCACTTTGTCGAATCAATTGAAGTGCCGTCAAAACCTTCTTCAAAGAAAGTTTTAGTAGCTTTTGGCAATGTTGTTTGTGGGATAGCGGCAAAAGCCTGTGGAATATATACCATATTGGTGGTAGATACAATAAAGGCAGTTAAAATAATTACTGCAATGACCTTGTTATATGTCCCCCTTTCTTTTTTCTTACGGAATGTACGGAATGATTGTAGGTAGTTACTTAAGACCTCTAAAAATTCCATTTCTAAACCTCCTCATAATTTAGAAAATAAAAAAACACCTGTCCGGCTTTCAGGATAGGTGCATGTTACAAAATTGATCACCTCCATCCTTCGGCAGCCCGGCTGTCATGACAGGGGTGGCCCCTGTGTTAGACCCGTAACTTTGCGCCCCCGCCTTTCGTTATCTATAGTATAATAAAAGACAGGTTACAACGTATTTTACGTTAGTTAACCTGCCTTTTTTCTTTCGTTATAGTCATGATAACCGGGGTAGAAAACGAACGTAACTGACGTTCATGACGATAGAAAAGTGGCATCTTTTTGGAGGTGATATTAACGAGAGTAGAAAGAATTGACGTTAAGGGAGTTTATCATTATGTAGTTGTTGATGAAGATGGCCGTTTGGTAGTGCCGGTGGCCAAGTTTCTCCGATATCTCTACCAAATTGGCCGGTCGCCAAATACACTTAAATCATACAGTTACCATCTTAAATCATACTTTGAATTTCTTCAGCAGAAAGATAAACAGTTTGATTCTGTGGGTTTAGATGATTTGGCTGAATTTGTAGGTTGGCTTCGCAATCCTGCACGGTCATTAAAAGTAGTTCCCCTGGGATGCCAAACGGCGGCCCGGAGAGAGGTAACAGTAAATACCATGCTGACCTGTGTAACAGCCTTTTACGACTATCTATGGCAACATGGAGAATACGAGGGTAAACTTCCCGAAAAACTCCGGCGAATGGTTTCGGTATCCCACCGCTCTTTTAAATCTTTCCTCCACCATATTAGCGAGGGTAAGCCAATAGCCAAACACATTCTCAAACTAAGGATACCCCGTAGGCCTGTTCGTACTTTGGCCAAAGAAAGTGTTGATAGTTTGATGGCTGCTTGTCGAAACAATCGGGATTATCTATTGCTATGGGTGCTTTATGAGGGCGGCCTGCGAATTGGAGAGGCACTCGGACTATGGTTGGAAGACATTGACCTGGTAAACTGTTGTCTTTGGGTACGGGCTCGGGATAGTCTCGCAAACGGTGCCAGGGCAAAAACCGGTGACAGAAAAATTTATATTTCACAGGAACTGATTAATTGTTTTCAAGAGTACATCTGCCGGGTGCACACCGATGATGTCAAAACAAACCATGTCTTTGTAAAACTCCAAGGTCTACAGCGTGGCCAACCGATGGCTTATCAAGATGTAGCTGATCTATTCCGGCGACTACGTAAGAAGACTGGTTCTAATGCTACGCCTCACATGCTGCGGCATACCTGTGCCACTGAACTCCATCGCCACGGATGGGATGCCTGTCTGATCCGACAGCGCCTTGGCCATGCCCACGTACAGACCACTATCCAGATGTATATACACCCCGGCGATGAAGACTTACGCCAGGCCTGGAACGAGTTCCAGAAACAAAAAGACCTTAAAGGAGTGCAACGATGAAGTTTCATGAACAACACTTATTAAATCAGGGGAGTTCACAGAAAAAGCTAATGCAATTGACCGGCTATTGGGCAGATGATATTTGGGATATTCATTCTTGCCCACTATTAAAAAGTCCCTGGCGTTATTCACATCGCTATGTGCGCTTCGACAGTCTGGCTAATGTTCAAGTGCGCCAAGAGGTCAAAGACCTCTTTTCTCAGAAACTCCTGGCAGATGATTGGCGTTTGTCCACTGTGTGGATAGGCTATGGCAGGCATTTAAAAAATCTGGGTCAATTCCTGGACAGAGAATACCCCTACATCCGTTCATCAAGCGAGTTACCCGTTGAAGAAGGATTAATGCGCTGGCGAACATTTCGTGCTCAACTCGGTTTACGTTCTGACCAGAGAGCCGATTCCTTGTGGCAACACCTTTGCCAAATTGGACATGAAGACCTCCGGGATGAGTACCAAAAAGACTGCTGGGATGTTCGGCGTTTGGGAATAGAGTTTAACCGTAGTAAAACTAATTATCAACTTCGTTTTTGTGATATTCCACAGGATAAATTTCGTGTTCTGGTTAAGCGCTTTGCTAAAATTCAATTAAGTCGCAATTCATTTAGTTATGTACAAGCCATAGTAGGAAAGCTCACCTATTTTTTTCGATATATCCATGAGTCTTATCCAAACTGGCATGATCTCAAAAGCTTGAGTAGAGTGGACATTGAAAATTTTTTATCGTGGTTGTGGGCCACCCCCATGGGCGGTGTCCTAGGGCATAAAAAAAACCCCTCAACTGCATATCACGTGGTCCAAACGCTGAAAATATTAAGGCGGTTTATCGAATACATTCAGTTAGCTGATTGGTCTGAGGCCCCGGTAGTTCCTGTGCGCCGGTTAATCTTGCCTGAAGACTTTCCACGTAAGCCCAGGCACTCTCCCGACCAAGTACGATATATTCCTGAAACAGTCCTGAATCAGCTACATAACCATATAGATAAGTTACCGAAGAATTTAATTGCTCTGGTAATTGTTTTGGAGGCAACCGGTTTCCGGATTTCAGATGTATGCAGTTTAAAGCTTGACTGTTTAAAAAAGGATTCCGGGGGATTTTGGATTGTGGGAGGCCAACGCAAAGTCAAGATTGAGCGACACAAAGTTCCGGTGTCAGCAGAAGTTGCTGCCGTTGTGCAAACACAGATTGAGCATATGAAGACATTGAGCACACCTGAAAACAATCCTGAGAAATTTCTTTTTACCCGTCTGCGCGGTAATCGCAGGGGCTGGCCGATGCGCCAAAAGAATGTTTCGGAAGCTTTAAACAGACTTGCCCGTCGATGTTCCATCATTGATGACACAGGCCAAATATTTCACTTCAACAACCACGCTTTTCGTCATAGCAAAGGTGTGGAGCTTATTAACAACGGAATGAATTTGGTACATGTACAGCAATGGCTGGCCCATGTCTCACCTGAAATGACGTTAACTTATGCCAGAATTCTTGATACCACCATGCGAGAGGCATGGGAAAAGACATTGACCAATGGAGTATTAAAGATTAATGACGATGGCGCTCCTCTTAGAATTAACATGCAAACCATGGCCGAAGAAAACGGAATCCAATGGGAGTGGGTACGGCATAACCTGGATGCCGTTAGGTTGCCCAACGGTTATTGCTTTGTAAACAAAAAGATGGGCTGTCCTGTTCAAGATAAATGTTTAAACTGTTCCAGCTTCTGTACAACTCCGGAATTCCTACCTGTGTTTCAAAGCCAAATTGATGATACCCGTGAATTAATTGTTCGGGGGCGCAAACAAGGTCTGGAACATTGGGTGGCAAAAAATGAGAAGATACTCAATCACCTTGAACAGATTGCTACTACATTGCAAGCCGGAGTTATTCATCATACAGCAGGTAAACACTGCCGAGAATACACATTCGAAGAACGGAGAGAAACAAATGAATTTTAGCAAACCGAATACACGAGGTTTAGAAGCATGGACTAAAGAAAAAGTAGTCCGAACCCGCCAACGGATTGATGAAGCTATTTCCAGACTGCTCAAAGAAGAAAAGCTAATTAATTTTCAAGCTGTAGCACAAGAAGCGCGTGTTGCCAAGGCAGTGCTGTATCGCTATACAGATATCCGTGAACGTATTGAATCGTTACGGACTCAGCAGTTGCAATCAGGTCAAAAACTACCCCCCTCTTCGACCAGAACACGTTCTGATGCAAGCAAAAATGTTCTAATCGAAGCACAAAAACAACGAATTAAGGTTCTTGAAACAGAAGTTAAGTCCCTGAGAGAAGAATTGCGCAAGGCTTACGCAGCACAATACGAACAACTAACGTAATATACATGGATATAACGTAAAACCCCAAATAAATTGGGGTTTTTTTAAAAAAACTCTTGATAACTTTCAACGGGTTAGCCTTTATCGGGAATTTGCATTTATTCAATTTTTAAGGCATTCTTCAGATTTCTACATTTTTCTACACTTTTTTTACTGTTCCTGC
>JBAZOY010000117.1:0-5443 GCA_041648505.1 Syntrophales bacterium
GATGGAGAAATCCTAACACAAACATGCAATATTGTCAAGCAATATCAATCATTTATATTATTTTCTTGAAACTCTGAGCTGCAATGATACAATGACTCAAGGCTTTTTCAACAGCCCCACTAAGACAAATTATTTGAATGTTTTGTCCGAGATGTGTGTTAAACGAACAGAACGAAAACCTATTGGAATAACGAAATTTTTTTGGAAAGAAAAAGTCAAAAGCATTGTCGATATGTATCAATTTAAGTATTGAGACATATATGTTTCATGAAACACTTTTGTCCTTAGACAGAAAGCGATAAAGAGCATCCCGGCCCACCCCCATGATCCTGGCAGGTCTGGCTTTGTTTCCTCCCGTTCCGGTCAGAGCATCACGGACGGTTTTCTTGTCCAGCTTTCTGAAGGCCCGCGTGATGGCAAACCACTCTTCCAGCTTTCAAGTTCGGCAGGAATATTCCGGGGCCGGATAGCCTGTTCTTTGTTCTTTACAAGGGCATATCGTTAGCTCACGGATGTTTTCCGGACCACGGATACTACATCATAATCGCAAGGGCATCCTTTGAAACACCTGATGACCATGCTTTATAAATGCTCGTATCCGTAACTTAAAAGTGATCCTGCCTGTCGAAAACTTCTCCCATATCTCAAAATATCTTGAACTATCATGGCAATGCTGTTATATAATATTTTTCTATTTCAGATTTAGAAAGGATGAAAAAGAAGAAGTCATGTACAATCCGAATTTCAGTTCAGGTCCCTGCAGCAAAAGACCGAAATGGAATCTTGAAGATTTAAGTAATGCCCTTACTGGTCGTTCCCACCGTTCCGCCCCCGGCAAGGAAAAGTTGGCGGAAGCAATCTCTGAGACTAAAAGAATACTGGAAATTCCGGAGGACTATCTGGTCGGGATATTACCCGGTTCGGATACGGGGGCGTTTGAAACTGCGATGTGGACCCTTCTTGGTCCGAAGCCGGTGACGGTACTGGTATGGGAAAGCTTCTCCAAGGGCTGGGCAACGGATATTGCCGAACAGTTAAAGCTCAATCCCACCATCAAGAAGGCTGATTACGGTAAAATTCCCGACCTGAAAGAAGTAGACTGGTCGAATGATTGTGTTTTTACTGCCAATGGAACTACGAGCGGAGTTAAAATCCCCAATTGGGAATGGATTCCTTCGAACAGGGAAGGGCTGGTCCTCTGTGACGCCACCAGCGCGGTATTTGCCATGGCCATTGATTGGTCGAAGGTTGATGCCTTGACCTTTTCCTGGCAGAAGTGTCTCGGTGGCGAGGCTGCTCATGGCATGCTCGTTTTAAGTCCCAGGGCGGTTTTTCGTATTGAATCGTATGATCCCCCATGGCCCTTGCCCAAGATCTTTCGTCTGAAAAAGAACGGGAAGGTTAACGGATCTATTTTTAAAGGAAGTACTATTAATACCCCCTCCATGCTATGCGTGGAAGATTATCTGGATGCACTTAAATGGGCTGGGGGAATCGGACTGGACGGTCTCATTAACAAAAGCCGGGCAAATCTTAAGGTTATAGAGGAATGGGTTGAGAGAACAGACTGGATAGATTTCCTGGCCGTTTCTGCTGATATCCGCTCCAATACATCGGTCTGTCTTTCCGTTATCAGTGAAAAGTTTAAGGCCATGTCAAGGGAGGAGCAGGTTAAATTTCTCAAAGATATCGCCGGTGAACTGAGCAGGCGTAATGTGGCGCACGACATAAATTCCTACAGAGATGCCCCCCCGGGATTTCGTTGCTGGTGCGGCCCCACGATTGAATCAGCCGATGTGAAACACGCGATTGGCGAACTGGAAAGACTGTACAGGCAAAAGATTACCGAGTAAGGAGGAAGAGCTTAAAATGAAAAAGGTTCTTGTATCTAACAAGATAGCTGCCGATGGTATTGAGATATTCAAAAATACTCCCGGGATTGAAGTTGATGTGATACTTAACCCCACACCGGATAAACTCGAAGAGATCATCAAGGATTACGATGCCCTGGTTATACGCAGTGCCACAAAGGTTACCAAAGAAATTATTGATAGAGCAGAAAAACTTGCTGTGGTCGGTCGTGCCGGGACCGGACTCGATAATGTGGATATCCCCTATGCCACGAAGAAAGGTATCGTTGTCATGAATACCCCCGGCGGCAATACCGTTACAGCGGGAGAACACGCAGTCGCCATGATGCTATCCCTTGCTCGAAAGATCCCTCAGGCTACGGCGTCCATGAAAGCAGGGAAATGGGAAAAGAGCAAATTCATGGGCACCGAATACTGCAACAAGACTTTAGGAATTATCGGTATCGGGAGAGTCGGCAGCATTGTTGCCGAACGGGCGCAGGGTTTGAAAATGAATGTTATCGCTTATGATCCCTTCATCTCCCCGGAAGCGGCTGAAAAGGCAGGAATCACCATTACCACCATGGACGAACTCTTAAAAAAATCCGACTTTATATCGATACATAGTCCTCTAACAAAGGAAACAAGAGGATTTATTAATGCAAAAGTTTTTAAAAAAATGAAAAAAGGAGTTTTTATTATAAATTGTGCCCGTGGAGGAATTATCAATGAAAAAGACCTCTATGATGCCCTTACCTCCGGTAAAGTTGCCGGCGCTGCCATTGATGTTTTCGAAGAAGAACCTACCAGGAATACGGAGCTTCTAAGTCTCGACAACGTAATCTGTACTCCTCATCTCGGCGCATCAACCGATGAAGCCCAGGTTAATGTGGCTGTTGCCGTTGCCGAACAGATCGTGGCTTATCTGACAACGGGAGAAATCAGAAATGCGGTCAATTTCCCGTCTGTCAGTGCCGAAATACTAAATGTAATTCAACCTTACCTGACTCTGGCGGAAAAACTCGGGAAATTTGAAGCTCAACTGGTCTCGGGCAGTATCAAGAAGGTCACTATAGAGTACAGCGGGGAAATACTGAATTATAACACAGCTCCCTTTACTATTTCTCTGCTGAAGGGACTTCTGACCCCCATACTCAATGAGTCCATTAATTTCGTCAATGCATCTG
This sequence comes from Syntrophales bacterium, assembly GCA_041648505.1. Taxonomy (GTDB): domain Bacteria; phylum Desulfobacterota; class Syntrophia; order Syntrophales; family CG2-30-49-12; genus JBAZOY01. The sequence continues at coordinate 3,038 of JBAZOY010000117.1, forward strand.
TGGTAGCAAAGGAAAGGGGTATCAAGGTTGTTGAAACGAAGAGCAACGAGGTTAAAGATTACACAAGTATGATAACCCTGACCATTGAGACTTCCAAGGAGGTGAGTTGCGCGGCGGGCACCATCTTCGGACGTCAGGATCCGAGGATCGTAAGGATTAACAAGTTTACCCTTGAAGTCGTTCCGGAGGGTCATATGCTGGTTCTATGTACGCATGATAAACCTGGCGTCATCGGTAACATTGGCACCACCATGGGAGATAACCATGTCAATATTGCGAGACTCCACTTCAGCCGCGAACAGGTTGAAAAACAGGCCCTGGTTGTGTTGAGTACCGACAGTATGGCAAACGAAGAAGTTCTCAATAAACTAAAGGGTATGCCCCACGTTATTTCCGTGACCTCTCTTGAAATGTAGCTTAGGAGGAAATTCCTTATGGCAAGTATTGTGGTTGTAGGCACCCAGTGGGGTGATGAAGGCAAAGGAAAGGTTGTTGACCTGTACGCAGAAGATGCCGATGTAATCGCAAGATTCCAGGGAGGCAGCAATGCCGGCCATACCATCGTTGTAAACGGTGAAACGACCATCCTTCACCTGATTCCTTCCGGTATTCTGCACGATCATAAGATCTGTATCATCGGAAATGGAGTCGTTCTCGATCCACTGATCCTGGTTAATGAGATCGATGCCCTCAAAAACCGGGGTCTCTTTCCTATGCATACAAAGCTTTTCGTGAGTGAAAATGCCCATGTGATCATGCCCTATCACCGGAGAGTGGATGTGGCCCGCGAGTCTCATGGAAAGGGTAAAAAGATCGGGACAACGGGAAAGGGCATCGGACCTGCGTATGAAGATAAGGTCGCAAGGGTTGGTATCAGGATCGGCGAGCTTCTTGACAAAGATCTGTTTCAGGAAAAATTAAAAAGAAACGTGGAAGAAAAAAACTTCTACCTGACAAAATTCTTTAAAGAATCTCCGGTGGACGGCAATGAGATCTATGATGAATATCTGACCTACGCTGACCGCCTCAGAGAATATATAGCAGATACATCCCTCATCATAAATCAGGAGATCAAAAAAGGGAAAAAGATTCTCTTTGAGGGCGCACAAGGGACGCATCTCGATATTGACCATGGCACATTTCCATTTGTCACATCTTCAAATACCGTAGCCGGCAACGCATGTTGCGGCACAGGTGTCGGGCCGACAGTGATCAATGCCGTTATAGGAGTTTGTAAGGCTTACACCACAAGGGTTGGGGGAGGCCCCTTTCCGACTGAGGCAACCTGTGAGATCAGTGACAGGCTACAGGAAGTGGGGCAGGAATTCGGTGCCACGACAGGCAGAAAACGCCGTTGCGCCTGGATGGACACCGCCCTCGTCAAACAGTCCGTACGTCTCTCCGGTATAACAGGGCTTGCACTGACCAAACTCGATGTTCTGACCGGTATAGAGAAATTGAAGATCTGCGTTGGTTACAAAACACCGGAAGGCAAAAAGTTTACCGAATCCGTTCCTTCAAGCCAGAAGCTTCTTGAGCAATGCCAGCCTATTTATGAAGAGATGAATGGATGGACGGAAGATATCAGTAAGGCCAGACAGATGGAAGAGCTGCCTGAGAACACAAAACGCTACATAGAAAGGCTGGAGCAACTCACCGGCTGTAAGATGGTCCTCGTCTCTGTGGGAGCGGGCAGAAAGGAAACAATCGTTTTAAAAAATCCATTTAAGTTTAAGTAACGCCCGACACTTCAGCTTCTTGAAAAGGCAGGTAAATCCTGTGAAAGAGGGACTTTTCATAAAAGTCTTTATTGACAAATCAAAAGCTTACTGTTAGTAGACACTACCCCCAAAGATTGTATGATTTTGATGGGCCGTTAGCTCAGCTGGTAGAGCAGCGGACTTTTAATCCGTTGGTCGTGGGTTCGATCCCCATACGGCCCACCAATAAAAACAATTTTTCAGCGAGTTCCCCCTTTTTTTAAGCTCATCATACCGCATAAAATAAGACCAAAAAGAGAAACAAATGCGATACAGAGGAAGGCGCGACGGCCGAGGTAAACCCGGTGCAGGTTCTTCAATAATTTTGTCATACCTCCTCGCACCTTGCTGTGAATTATTTGGCTATAATTAGGAGTGTTTCATGACTGGTGAAGGTGGGCTCTTTCTCTGTGCCAGGCTAAAATCACCGGAAGTCCCCGGCACGAAAAAGGAAATAGCGTAAAAATTTATTGTAATGGACTGATATACTGAATATAATACAAGATAAGTGCATATATGGGGACAGCGGGGCTGTTGAAAAAGCCCTGTTCCAATTATGCTGCGATATAAAAACTTCTTACTGAAAAAGGATATTTTGTCCCAAAACTTGATAACGCCTTACAAATATTCATTGCCAAACGATTCA
>JBAZOY010000118.1:0-5347 GCA_041648505.1 Syntrophales bacterium
AATTTAATCGTTCGGCAAAAGGCGCATCAATTTGTTTCATACATGAATCGTCTTAGCTATAATTATTCACTGCTCCTATAACGGCTCCTGATTTCTGAATCCTTATTGGCTGTCATCTTCTATATTTTCCTTACGACTAATAGGCGTAAGGATTAATTTTTTTAACGTGGATTTCCGCAATAAGTCTGGCAAGTTTGGCAATCTCCCGTTCCATCTCCGGATAGTTAAAAATCTCCGGGTGCGTTTCTACATAACTCGTATCAAATTTTTCGGCCTTGAAATCCTGCTCATCACAGACGGCAAGATACAAGGGGATAGTGGTCTTGGGGCCGGCAATCAAGAAACCTTTCAAAGCCCGTTTCAGCCTCTGTATCGTCTGCTCCCAGTTGTATCCTCGGACGGTCAGCTTTACCATCAATGAATCGTATTCCTTAGGGATTCTGTATCCCTGGTATACATCGCCATCAAGCCTGATCCCCAGGCCACCCGATGGTTGGTAGACCTCCACAATTTTCCCTCCTTCAGGCATAAAATTGTTCTGGGGGTCTTCGGCATTGATCCTAACCTGAATCGCCTTGCCTATCATGTTTATCCGTTCCTGCGGTATCTCTAGAGTGTGACCTTCAGCAATCCGTATCTGTTCCCTGACAATATTTATCAGGGTCAGTGCCTCCGTGATCGCATGCTCTGATTGTAATGTTGTTTTCACATCCATGAACAAGAACTCGTTTGTTCGGGGATCAACGAGAAATTGAACCGTCCCCGCACTTACATAATTGATCTCTCTGGCGACTTTGATGGCATTTTCGTACATTAGTTTCATAACGTCAGGAGGGAGTTCGGCCGGAGCGATCTCAAGTAGTTTTTGATATTTCCATTGAAAGGAACAGTCTCGGGAGCCTAAATGAATGATATTCCCATGATGATCGGCAAGGATCTGTATTTCCACATGTCGTGGCGCCTCGAGATATTTTTCCAGATAAATGTTGTCATCATTAAACAATGAGATGGCTTCCGATCTTGCCACAGGTAACTGACTCAGAAGTTCTTTCTCATCGAGAACTTTTTTGATACCTTTACCGCTACTGCCTGCAGATGATTTTAACATCAAAGGATAGCCGTGTTTTCTGCCGAAAGCAACCGCTTCCTCTATCTCCGCTTCTCCGTGATTCAGGTTGCCTGTGCCGGGTATAAGAGGGATATTGGCCTTCTCCATAATCTTCCTTGCAGTTACCTTATTTCTCAGATTCTGCATCGTATTGCTGGTAGGACCGATAAAAATGATTCCGGCCTCCTCACATGCCCTGGATAGATTATGGTTTTCAGATGAAAATCCGGAACCGGGATGAATGGCATCGGCATTGCTTTTCTGTGCCGCCCAGATTATTTTGTCAATATCTGCATAGTCTTTTCTCGGACCGTTGCCGATCATAATCGCATCGTCGGCGGACCTGAGCAAGTAAGCTTCGCTGTCCGGTTTTTCATATATTGCCACGGCGCTAAGACCCAATTCTTTAACTGTTCTTATGATATGCAGTGCAATTTCACCCCTGTCAGCGATCAAAACTTTTTTAATTTTTCCTTTAAACATTGTTTCTCCCTTCTCAAATATCTATTTGAGAATTTTTATAAGTTCAGCGGGATTATTACCTTTATCAATGGTTTGTGTCAATCACTTTTCCAAAGAGCACTTCAACTTGTTTTACCTGAATATCATTTTGGAGATTTTCTAAAAATTAAACGATAGAAAAAATTGGATTCAGGGGGTGTGAATTGAAGAACTACAGCGGGCACTATTATACTACTGCCGCGCATTCCGCCGGCAAAGGCTGTTTCTGACGCGTGAGCGCGAATTACGCCTTTGCAGCGAAGTGAGCCGCCTTATGTACTCAAAGAGATTTTTGAGCGTCAATTGAAAAAGCGGCGTGGGAAGATTTTCATCCTCATCCGTGAACATTGTTTAAAGAACGTTCCATAATATTGTTCAGTACATCTTCAAACATTTTTTTTATCTCATGAAGACGTTCCTCCGTGCTTGACTCAAAACGGAGGACAAGAACAGGCTGAGTATTTGATGGCCTTAACAAGCCCCAGCCATCATCAAAAGGGATACGCACGCCGTCAATATCAATTATTCTATAGTCTTTTTTGAAGTAGGCTTTGACCTCTTCAACTACTTGAAATTTAATTTGATCGGGGCAGTCCACCCTGATTTCAGGAGTTGAAAAGGTCCGAGGAACATCGGAGAGGATTTCGCTGATTTTTTGACCGGTCATTGAAAGGATTTCGAGCAACCTTACAGAGGCATAGATGGCGTCATCGTAACCGAAATACCTGTCAGCAAAGAACAAATGACCGCTCATCTCCCCGCCCAAGAGGGCCTTTTCCTCTTTCATTTTACTTTTAATAAGAGAATGGCCTGCTTTCCACATAATAGGCCTTCCACCGTGCTTTTCGATGTCATCGTAGAGTTTTTGGGAACATTTAACCTCTCCGATGATCGCGGCACCGGGATTTTTCTGTAAAATAAACCTTGAAAAGAGAAGAAGGAGCTCGTCTCCCCAGAGAATGTCACCTTTATCTGTAACAACACCGATGCGATCGGCGTCACCGTCGTAGGCAATGCCGATATCAGCATTTTTCTCCTTCACTTGGGCTATTAATTCCGCAAGGTTTTCGGGAATCGTGGGGTCAGGGAAATGATGGGGAAAATGTCCATCCGGATCACAGTAGAGGCATGTAACCTTACAACCGAAGCGCTGAAATAGGGGAAGGGAAAATAATCCCCCGACACCGTTTCCCGCATCTATAACAATATTCAGACATTTTCTGATCTCTATCTGGTTAAATATATAATCCTGGTATGGTTTTGAAACATCATTCCGACGGCTGTTTCCCTTTCCCGATGCATACTGGCCTTCCTCCATGATCTTTCTTAGGTCCTGGATATCCTCTCCGAAAATCGTATCATTACCGATACATATTTTAAAGCCGTTGAATTCGGGAGGATTATGACTACCCGTAACCATAACACCACCCTGGGTGTTGAGATGCCTGATGGAGAAGTAGAGCATGGGGGTAATACATAAGCCGATATCTATAACATCTACTCCCGTGGAGTTGATCCCTTTCCTGATAGCATCAAGATATGTCTCCGAACTTAAACGGCAATCCCTGCCGAGGGTCATGGTCTTTACCCCGTAACGGATCGCATAGGTTCCTATAGATCTTCCAAGATCGTAAACAAACTCAGGGGTTAAATCCCTGTCAACGGTGCCTCTAACATCATATTCTCTGAATACCGCTGTATTCATGGTTACACTCCTTTTACATCCATAGTTATTTGTTGACCGTATCTTATTTGCCTGTGTTAAGCCTGTTCAATTAATAAAAGCACAGGAGTCAGTGACTTAGCAAATTATTTAACTTACGATATTAACCACACCGCATCACTATTTTGGACGAAGGTGCGTGGTTTTTGATCATCTCCATATAACGGGGAGGACGCACCATTTTTACAACCTTTTTCCCGTGCATGTCCGGAAGTTTGTAATCAAGAACGATCTGTAAAAAGGTGATGATAATATTAAAGGTTGCTCCCCAGAGTATATCTTCCCCACCTTCATCATCTCTGTGAATAAAGCATGGATAGCACGGCCCTTGCCGGTCCGGTTTTTCATGATTAGAGTTTCCATTAGGGTCAAAAAGTCCGTAGTTTTCTTCCTGGAAAAAAAACTTCAATGGGATCTCTACATTCTTTTCAATTTCTGAACTGAACCGAATTGACTAGGGATTTTTTACAAATCCTACCAGAGGGAAAATTGTCCGTTTAAAAATGGTTAGAGAATAGGCAGGCAGAGGGCCTAAGAAATGGACATTCCAGGGGCTAAGCCTTATCTCTTCCCATGATTCTCTTGAGGCATTGGCCAGGAAAAGGGTCATTATCCTGAAGGTTTCAGCGTCCTGCTCCCGGGCATACTTTTTTAACACATTACCTTTTATAATCGGTAACAATCTTCCTATGACAAAGAGTCTTAGAAGAGGATCCAGAAAACGGTGCAGCAAACCACCGGGACAGCTAAGATCTCCAGGTTGCGAAACTGTCCCTGAACGTTTAATGAGTTGAAAGATGAATTCCCCTCCAACCCTACCCTCTGAGAGTTCTTCCCTGAAACGCAAAGGAAGTAAGACACCTGCAGCCTGGTTGGTTTTACCAGTTGTTCTAATAAACTGCATTTTTTCGGAAAAATCAAGGGGAAGGCGACCGAGCTTTTCTATGACAAGCTCAATAAATTCATTTTTTTGTGATAGTAAAGCAAGATTCGTGATGGTCATTTCAAGATACACAAAAAAGCCTGGCCGCCAGCCAGGCTTTTGCACTTTAATGGTGGCGGTGCAGGGAGTTGAACCCCGGACACTACGGATATGAGCCGTATGCTCTAACCAGCTGAGCTACACCGCCTCAATAATAGACAAGCGTTGTCTACAAGAATTTTTTTCAATTGTCAACCGCTACTTGACATCTAATTTATAAACTATAATGGCACTTTTATCCTGAGAAAATCCGCCTGGAGATAATGCAAGTGCCAGCACAATTTCATCTGTCCCATCGTTGTCAATATCCTTGATCTGATAGTCGGCAACATACCCATCAATTTTTTTCGTTCTCCAGTTTTCCGCCAAACCAAGGCCATCCCATTCAAGATTGTATAGCTCACTGGAGGTGAAAAGCCTCAAATTCTTAAAAACCCTTCCCACAGAAGATAAATTCTTTACGATGATGATCTCTTTTTTACCATCCTTGATCATGTCGTGGGTTAGAATTCTTACATTGATGTAGGTGTTTTTATCATCACTGTTGGGACGATTACTTCCGGCATTTTCAAAATAGTTGTTGCTTCCCCCAAAGACGTCATCACTCTTCCAGAGCAGTTCTTTACTCCCGCCTAAAACATTAATCTTGGCAAGGGGCTTATCGGTCTCTTCATAGATACAGAGATGGTCACTACTATCAAGGGCAATTATTTTCCGGCCCCCGCTGCCTCCCAGGCTTTCCATGGCAAGTCCGTAAACAGAAAGCCCTTCCGGGATCTTCAACTTCTTGCCTTCTCTGTATTTGTCACGCACCCAGACAATCTCATAGATAGGATTTTCAAATGCTTTATCGCTCCCCATTTTCTGTCCCAGCAGGATAGGAGTACCCGGAGAGGAGTCAATAACCCTCAGGAACCATGGCAGATCGGAGGCAATTTCAGTGTATGTTCCCGCCTTAAGTTCAAGGATATATGATTTCAGTGTGTTTTCTCTTAAATTGGTGACGATTATCTCTTTTACACCATTCTGATTA
>JBAZOY010000119.1:0-5168 GCA_041648505.1 Syntrophales bacterium
CTACAAGCCTTACCGCTTCCTCCCTGAATTCTTTATTGTATTTCCCATATGGTATTCTTTCCACTGTGACACCTCCGTTTCTGTATTTTGCCTTAACATTGGTGTACACTTTTTTCAACATACCTCATTATTACCTTAGCCCGGGAAAAAGGCGTCGAAATCGAGTTAGAAAACGCCAGTTTCTTCCTGGGGCGAGAGAAACTGATTATTGGTGACAAGCCGAAAATGGGTAGATGGCGTTCAAACCTGTTTCTATTCCTTTCCAAGAATTCAATGGATGCCAGTTCATTTTTCGGTATACCTTCAAACCAGGTTATTGAAATAGGTGTTCAGTTTGAGCTTTGAAAGGCGAACATGAGCAGGAAAGACGCTCGTTACCTCGCGCCTTTCCTGCGACACCGTTATGCTTCAGCAATCATATATCGGTAAATATACCCTGAGCAACATTAAAATAACTTAGAACGGGCCAGTTGTTGTTGCCACTTACTTTGTTTCTATAGAGGAAACAATCGAAGGAACGCGGCTTCAAAATAAGCCGGCGCCCCGGCTCAGCTATCTGCACCTTCCGCGACGCTTTATGCCGAGCTTTTAAGACTCATTGCATAGTAATGACGCTCACTTATCAAAAAGAATATGGCAATCAGCCCGGAGACATCAAGGCGAAGGTTGTTTTACTTTTCCCCCTATATTTGTTGTCAACAAATAGAAATGTCCGGTTTTGTCAAGGAGAAATCTTTGTTTTTCCCTTGACTTCGTTAATGAATCAGGATAGATAGAATCATAAAGTTCGATATATCCGGGGGTGCCGATCAGGCTGAGAAGATACCCTTTGAACCTGACCTGGTTAATACCAGCGTAGGGAGTGGCGTTGATTTCAGGATGTTTTATGTGAGGGGGCCATATCCCGCGTGAAAGATGTGGCTCCTTTTTATTTGGTGGAAAGAGAATCCCTTCCATGAAGAAAAGAACAGTATTTGTGGTTTCGGCAAGCCGGATCCATGATCCGGCATATATCGAAGCACAACTAAAGGCGCATGGGCCTGTAGAGGTAATCTGTGCCGACGGTGGAGCGCGCCACCTTCAGTCCCTCGGTCTGATCCCCGATGCTATCATTGGGGATATGGATTCTCTCAGTTCCGATGATGAAAAATATTTTGAGGAGCTGGGGAGCCGGATTATCAGGTATCCGGGAAAAAAGGACGAAACAGATACACAACTGGCACTCGAATATGCCCTTGAGATGAACCCCGAAGAGGTGTGGGTGTTTGGTGCCCTTGGGGGGAGGATTGATCATACCCTGGCCAACATTTCTCTGCTCGTTCTGGGTGCAAAAAGGAATATTAAGATAAAATTGATAGATGAATGGTGTGAGGTTTCTGTTGTAACCGGACCCATTGTAATTGAGGGAGAGGCGGGACAAACGGTATCTATTCTTCCCCTTTCATCGGTAGTGACCGGTATAAACCTGGAGGGATTCGAATATCCTATAAAAGATGGGACAATGGAGATCGGAAAGCCTTATGGCGTAAGCAATCGCCTTATCGGTAACAGGGGCGTTATTTCCATTGATTCCGGGTACCTTCTTGTAGTCAGGTACTTCAAGGCAGGGGTTTTCCCTGAGGTGACTTGAGATGATGAAAACAAAAAGGGTATTGACCATTGCCGGTTCGGATTCCGGCGGTGGAGCGGGCATTCAGGCGGATTTAAAGACGATTACCGTGCTCGGTGGATTCGGGATGAGTGTCATCACCGCCCTGACGGCGCAGAATACACTCGGGGTACAGGGGACTTACGATGTCCCGCCTGAGTTTGTCAAGCAGCAGTTCGATTCCGTAGCGACGGACATAGGGATAGATGCGGCCAAAACAGGTATGCTTGCAAATTCCGGGATAATAAAGGCAGTGGCGGACAGGATCAGGGAATACGGAATTGAAAAGCTTGTTGTTGATCCGGTGATGGTAGCCAAAGGGGGTACTCCGCTTATCAGAGTTGAGGCAAGAGAATATCTGATAAGGGAATTGATACCTCTGGCTCTTGTCGTCACGCCGAATATCCCTGAAGCTGAAGTGCTATCCGGGATAAAGATAACTACCCTTGACGCTATGAAAAAAGCGGCACAGATTATTTATGATCTTGGTCCAAGGAACGTACTGGTCAAGGGAGGGCATTTGATAAATGCCGATATCCAGCAGGCCGTAGATATACTCTACAATGGAGTAAATTATTTCGAGTTTTACTCTGAGAGGATTGATACTAAAGACACGCATGGTACCGGCTGTACCTATTCCGCTGCTATTGCCACCGGCCTCGCCTGGGGGAAAAGCCTGTTTGAGGCGGTAGAAGAGGGGAAGAAGTATATTACAGAGGCTATCAGGTTTTCATATCGTATTGGCGGGGGGCATGGACCGGCAGGCCATTTTGCCCCAATTTTACGGGAGATCGAACATTGTCGCTGTCTCAATGCACTAAAAAAGGCCCTGCAAAGATTAAAGGCTGAAAAGTGCGGCTGTATCATCCCGGAGGTACAGTCGAACCTCGGTTATGCACTCCCGTTTGCCAAAGGGATTGAGGAGGTAGCGGCTGTTCCGGGCAGGATTATCCGTATTGGAGAAGAAGCGGCAACCATTTGTGAACCGGCTTTTGGTGCATCCTCGCATATAGCAAAGATTATTCTGACTGTTTTGAGATATGACAGCGACTATCGTGCTGCAATGAATATCCGATTTTCTGAAGATATTATAAAAATGTGCCGTTCGTTGGGGTACGATATCGACTGTTTCAGCCGGGCCGACGAACCGGCGGATGTAAAAGAAAGAGAGGGTTCCTCTCTTGAATGGGGAACAGGAAATGTACTCGCGAAGCGGGAAAATATACCGGATATTATCTTCGATAGAGGCGATGTGGGGAAGGAGTCAATGATCCGGGTTCTGGGTAAAAATCCCCAGGATGTCGTGGATAAAGTTTTGAGTCTGGTAAGGAAATTAAGAGTTGTATGACTGATGACTGATATTTTAGGCTGTTGGAGGAGGATAAAATAACATGGAATTGAATGAAATCACGATCACGAGAGCAATTATAGAACGATTTACGGAAAAATTACTTGACTGTACAGAGTTGGATACAGCCATCGTGGGAGGCGGTCCCGCCGGTCTCGTAGCGGCTTATTTCCTGGCAAAGGCCGGGAAAAAAGTGGCCCTGTTCGAGAAAAAACTGAGCACAGGCGGCGGCATGTGGGGCGGTGGTATGATGTTTAACGAGATTGTCGTGCAGCCGGAGGCCAAGGAGCTGCTTGATCTGTTCGGTATCCGCACGAGGGCGTATGAAGCTGACTACTACACTGCCGATGCCGTCGAGGCTGTTACCACGCTTTGTTCTTATGCGACAAAGGCGGGGGCCAGGGTCTTTAATTGCATGACGGTTGAAGATGTTATGATACGTGAAGGCCGGGTGACCGGTCTTGTAATTACCTGGACACCGGTTAATATGACAGGTCTTCATGTGGATCCCCTGACGATCGGGGCAAAGTGTATCGTTGATGCTACGGGTCATCCTACCGAAGTCCTCCATGTGATTGCAAGAAAAGCGGACATAAAACTTAACACCCCAAGCGGGGCTCTGATGGGTGAGCGTTCCATGTGGGCGGATAAAGCGGAGCGATTGACTCTCGAAAATACGAAAGAGATATGTCCCGGCGTATATGTGGCCGGGATGTCGGCTAATGCGGCCTTTGGCGGCCCCAGGATGGGTCCTATCTTTGGTGGTATGCTTCTTTCGGGGAAGAAGGTTGCCGAACTGATTATTGCCAATGGTTAACAAAGGACGGAGATTTGAACACCCTGACTATTGATAATCCGATACCTGTTTCCGGCAGGACAGCGGCCGGTATTGTCCGTCGTTTGAGACAGACCGGTCATGAGGCCTATCTTGTTGGTGGCTGTGTCCGTGACCTCATTCGGGGTGTCGAGCCGGGGGACTACGATGTTGTAACCTCTGCCCGACCCGACGATGTCCAATCGCTGTTTCCTCACACGGTTCCGGTAGGGGTGAGCTTCGGTGTTGTGGTTGTGATTGAGGAAGGGCAAAACTATGAAGTGGCAACTTTCCGTACCGAAGATGGTTACGAAGATGGCCGGAGACCTTCTCAGGTAAAGTTTGCCACCGTTGAGGAAGATATTTCCCGCCGTGACTTTACCGTAAATGGTCTCCTGATGGATCCTGAAACAGGGCGTATCATTGACTATGTGGATGGTTGCCGGGATATTGAGCGTCGCCTTATCCGTACAATCGGTGAACCCCAAGAGCGTTTTTCCGAGGATTATTTAAGGATGCTCCGTGCCGTCCGCTTTGCTGCCAACCTTGGTTTCGAAATCGACCAGCCGACGCTTGATGCCATTAAAAAACATGTTCCGGCGATCCACCGTATCAGTGCGGAACGCATCAATGCGGAGCTTACCTCTCTTCTTGCCTGTGGCGGGGGACGACGTGGAATGGAGATCCTTAACGCTACCGGTCTTCTTGCCGAGCTGCTTCCCGAGATTCAAGCAATGCGTGGTGTCGAACAGCCTCCATTATTTCACCCTGAAGGTGATGTCTGGGAGCATACCCTGCGGATGCTCGACCTGTTGTCCTGCGGGGAAGAAGGTGCCAAGGCCGATGAGCGTCTTGCCTGGGGTGTATTATTGCACGATATAGGGAAGGTCGATACACGTTCCGAGGACGAAAAGGGCGTCCATTTTTACGGACATGTGGGCAAGGGGGAAGAAATTGCCGGACGTATACTGCGGGGGCTCAGATTTTCACGGGCGGATATGGAAACAGTACTCGACCTCATCCACTGTCACATGCTTTTTATGCATGTAAGAGAGATGCGTCCCAACAAGCTCAAGCGTCTGCTCGGAAAACAAGATTTTGATCTTCATCTTGAACTTCATCGTCTCGATTGCCTCGGAAGCCACGGTATGCTCGACAACTATGAATTCTGCAGGACGAAACTTGCCGAGTTTGCCAAAGAGGAACTACACCCACAAAAACTGATCAGCGGCCATGATCTCATCGCTATGGGCTTTCGCCCTGGTTCAGTCTTTGGTGAGATATTGAAGGCTGTTGAAGATGCCCAACTTGACGGTGAGATACTTACCGGGGACGACGCACGCAGGATGGTTATGTCT
>JBAZOY010000120.1:0-4658 GCA_041648505.1 Syntrophales bacterium
GATTTTTCTCCGGATCACCCACTGTCTTCTCTCCACTCAGGAGCAGATGGACAATATTACCAGGGTCTATTCCCATCCCCAGGCACTGGCCCAGTGCCAGAGCTGGTTGCGTGTTAATCTTCCTCATTGCGGTCTCGTTGGGGTAGAAAGTACCGCAGCAGCTGCCCAGTCTGTTTTAAAAGACAGCACAGGCGCCGCTATTGCGAGCCGACTGGCGTCTGTAAGGTATGGGCTAAATGTACTCTCGGAAGGGATAGAAGACAATCCATCAAACTCGACACGTTTCCTGGTTCTTGGTAAAGGCAAAAACAAGATGACAGGTGCGGACAAAACAACAATCCTTTTCGCGACACCACACATACCCGGCGCCCTGTACCTCGCCCTTGAACCTTTTGCCGAACGTCAGCTCAACATGTTAAAGATTGAATCATATCCCACGAAGGAAAAAAACTGGGACTACCTCTTCTTTGTGGATGTAGCCGGACATGAAGAGGATAAGGAAATTATAGAATGTTTGGAGTATCTGAAAAAAAGAACCACGTTTCTCAAGGTATTAGGTTCGTATCCGCGGGGAGACGAGGTATTATGATCTGTGTTCCTATCGTTGCCAGGACTCAGATAGAGGCTTTACGGAAGATAGAAAGAAGTGCTCCTCTAACTGATATAATTGAGCTAAGGATGGACATGATCCGTGGTGGAAACCTGGGAGAATTGATCAATAAAGTCAGATCATGCCCTTCTTTCCCCAAAATTATAGTCACGAATAGGAGAAAGGGAGAGGGCATAACTCAGTTGTCCCCTGGTGGTGATTCAAATACTGTAAAATTGACAAAAAAGATTAGCACCTCCGAAACTCAGAGGGTTGCCACACTGAACGAAGCGGTGGCCTGTGGTGCCGACTATATAGATGTGGAACTGAATACCCCCGATGACCTGAGAAGGGAACTCCTCTCAGCAATCGGGGATTATAATAACCGGACACAACCGATAATCTCCCATCATGACTTCGGCAAAACCCCGTCTACGAGAAGGTTAAAAGAGTTATTCCACGAATCAGTGAAGGCAGGCGCCAGTGTCGTTAAGATTGTTACCTTTGCCCGTTCGCCGGAAGACAATCTTCGAGTTCTTGACCTTATTCCTTATGCCCGGAAGAGTAAGCGTTCAATCGTTGCCTTTTGCATGGGAGAGGAGGGCAGGATAAGCAGAATCCTGGCACCCCTCCTTGGTTCCTTCCTCACCTTTGCCTCCCTAAGTAAGGGGGCTGAATCGGCAGCCGGGCAACTCACTATCAGGGAAATAAGAGAGATATATAAAATATTGAAGGTGAAAATGCCCGCTTTGAGCGAAGACGGCAATGTCCCACTTTCACAGTCAGATCCACAAGTAGAAGCGTAACGCAAAGTCAAAAACACATACTACACATGAAAAAACCGCTCCTTGTTTGAGCGGTTTTTTGTTAAAGCTTTGTACCGGTAACGGTCAGATCATCCTTTTTCATTTCCCAGGATCACTGCACAGGATATACTGGGATGTCCTCCCAAGGTATGGGCCAGCCCCCTGGTTGCGTTCTTTACTTGGCGTTTCCCGCCTTTCCCCTGAAGCTGCTTGTATATCTCATAAGTCATCCGCAGTCCGGAAGCCCCGATGGGGTGACCAAAACACTTCAGACCGCCGTCGGTATTGACGGGAAGTTTTCCTTCGAGCGTAAAAGTCCCTGCCTCAATATCATCCCTTGCCTTGCCCTTTGGCGAAAAGCCCAAATCTTCATATATGATCATTTCTGTAATCGTGAAACAGTCGTGTACTACTGCCAGATTGACCTCTTCCCTCGGATTTTTTATGCCCGCCTGTTCGTATGCTTGGCCGCTTGCGTTCTTGGTGGAGGCAAAACTCGTCCAGTCAAAACCTGGTTCGTTGTGAGGTGCAATGGAGTTTTGTGCCAGTCCTATACCTTTGACATATATAGGATCAGCACGGAATTTTTTCGCTATTTCTTCAGTACAAATTATGGCTGCCGCGGCACCGTCACTATTTCCACAACAATCAAAGAGGCCAAGAGGTTTTGCAATAATGGGGGCATTTAAAACCTGTTCCAGTGTTATCTCTTTCTGAAAATGTGCCTTTGGGTGCATACTCCCATTATGATGATTCTTTACAGCAATCATTCCTAGGGCCCTTTTGCCCTCCTCATAGCTAAGTCCATACTGATGAAAGTACCTACTGGCTATGAAGGCAAAACTACTCGGAGCGGTCCTTCTTACTTCCAATACCGGATGCAGACCTCTGCCGATCCCCAGACCGGGAAAGCCGCAGTCCTTTAACTTTTCAAACCCAAGAGCCAAAACAATATCGTACATTCCGGCAGCCACCGCAAAACATGCATTCCGAAACGCTTCGTGTCCCGTCGCACAATAATTTTCTACACGGGTAACCGGTATCTGGTGAAGTTTTAAGGGTTCCGCCAGAAGGATACCACCCGACCCAACCCAGTGGGATGTGGTAGTTCCCACCCAGGCAGCCTGAATATCCTTCGGACCTATACCTGCATCCTCGTAGGCCTCATAGGCAGCATCGATAATCATATCCTCTGCACCCTTGTCCCAATTCTCACCAAATTTGCAGCATCCCATGCCAATAACGGCCACTCTATCTCTAATTCCTTCTTTTCTCATATTATACCTCGTTTTTGATAAGTTCAGAATCCTGAATAAAAATATTTATTACGTCTATCCACATGCGCTGTTTTGGATTATACTTTTCGATCAATTTAAAGCTTTATTATTTAACTGGACGGCATTTCCAGTAATAGTTGTAGAAACCGCCCTCTTCGTGAAATTTTCTGTAAGTCATTTCTACAGGAGTACCTATATTTATCTCTTCAGGCTCACAATCGGTCATAAGACAGTATATACGGGCTCCATCTTCAGTTTCTACAATTGTCTGGACAGTTGGGGGATTTGGCCCACCAGCAAGATTGTCGAGAGAAAGGGCATAAACCGCTCCTTTCTTATCAACTAAACGAACTTCCTCGAAATTATCTTTACTCTTGCAGGAATAACATACCCGCTGAATAGGAAAAGTTGTTACGCCACATTCATTACATTTAGATCCATGCAGAGCAGTAGCCCATTTCCTCGTCCTGAACATTACAGAAGCAGAAGGGAACAGACGTACAAGCTCCTGAGGTGTTTGTACAAATCCGCGAAAATCAAGGTATTTCTGATAACTCAATTCCTTTCCCATATCGAGTGCAGGTCCAGTTACCGACAAACTCTGTTTCTTTTCCATCTCATCACTTACCGTAAGGAGAAGTACGTCACTTCCACTGCCGAAATTTGCACAGATGATTTTCTCTCCCGGTTTTGCCTGGGCAAGGACAGATGCAAGTGCCATAAGCACTTGAGTAGAACCGGTATTTCCGATGCTGTTCGCAAGGGGGTCCTGAATCTGTTCCGTTTTAAATCCCAATTTCTTCGCTAGCCCCAGGTGGCTTTTTCCTTCAGGAGAATACAGAACCAACTTAGCTATCTTATCAGCCTGTAAATTGTTCCTCTCCATAATAGTGCTTATAGAATGCACCATATCTTTTTCGTAGCCCATCTGAATGGTATAACGGTCCTCCCATGTCTTCACAAAAGCGTCCTTATCCATTCTCCATATATCAGTAATATCGTTCCAGGCTGAGTAGGAATCATTAATGTGGCAGATTACATCCGAATCTCCAAGAAGAACTGCTGCTCCCCCATCTCCGAAAATGCCTTCCAGCGGAGAGCGAGGAAGAGCGGGCCTGCAATCCGCGGTAACAACGAGAATATTTCCCAAACCAGCTTTTACCGCATCTGCGGCAGCAAGCAAAGCATCTGTGCTTGCCCTTGTTGAACCACCAAAATCACACGTACGGATATCCGAGGGAACATCGAGCACCCCCGCACAGATAGCAGCGCATTGTTTTTCCAGATACGGAGCGGTGGTGGAACCAAAATAAAGCCCCTTGATCTCATCCCTGTTTTCCTGTTTTAAACACTTAAAACCGGCTTCAATAGCCATGGTAACACTATCTTCATCAAAATTGGCAACACGCCTCTCTCCGGCTCCCGCAGCCGTACCCCATGCAGCACCGATCGTTTTTTTACTTAACCGGTAATAGGGGAGATGAACCGCAATCTTTTTAATCCCAACCATAAAAACTCCTCCTTGATAATTTTCTTCTCTTCACTTCCATTCATAATTAGGAAAAGAAGCTGTTTAAAAATAACCGCCTTTTAGTTTGTGATCCTTTATCACTTTAGCTAATGCCAGACCATTATTAACAGTAGTTTTATTTTTTCTTGTTTCGTTCCTTTTATCGGGAAGAAAGAAAGCATTTTCCAAATAATATGCTCCGTCTAACTTCCTCGTCAAACTATATAGCTTACATGCTCCATCAAAGAGATTACGGTTACCGAAATTACCTCCTCGGTAAACTTTCTTTAGTTTCTAAAGGCAGGATAAAATACATGCTATTTTAGTATTTGTCAATAGGTTCGGGTTTAACGAATTGCCTCACATTAAATGTTACCCAAGGAGGTGAATAAAAAGGATCGTTGACTCATAATTCGATGTTACCGAACATCGAATTTCAAAAGGAGAGACACTCATGAGTCCACGGTCCAAGCGAG
>JBAZOY010000121.1:0-4573 GCA_041648505.1 Syntrophales bacterium
GTTCCAGAAGAAACATTTATCATCCCATGGATAGTCTTAACATCACCAACCCGGGCCTTCCTTAACATTTCTTGTTCCCTATAAAATATCAGCTATACGCCTTAAGTCTTTGGATTTACGACTTGTGATTTCCTTTCGGGCCGAAAGAAGCATTTCTCTCGCGTGTTCCCTTGTCTTCTCTGTCGGCTCCATACCACCGAGCATCCTGGTAATCTCTTCAAGACGCTCATCTTCAGAAAGAACTGTTATGGAGGTGTTCGTCCTCTCGCCTTCGACCATCTTGGCAACACGGTAGTGTCTGTTCCCGAAACAGGCAATCTGCGGGAGATGGGTAATGCATAATACCTGATGATACCTTGATACATCCCTGAGCTTTTCACCCACAACCTCCGCCATTGCCCCGCCGATACCGCTATCCACCTCATCAAAGATAATTGTCGCCACAGATCCGGTCTGGGCAAGTACCTTTTTCATGGCCAGTATAATTCTGGAAAGCTCCCCGCCGGAAGCGGTGCGATTCAGCGGTTTTAATGTCTCCCCTACGTTCGTGGAAAGATAAAACTCAACCTCATCAATGCCTTTACGGCCCAGAAGAGGTTCACCTCCATTGCAGGGATACTCTTTAAAGACGACCTCAAATATCGCACCTGCCATTCCCAGTGAACGGAACTCATTCTCAATTACCTCTTTCAACCTTGCAGAAGTTTTTCTCCTGTCTTGCGAAAGATTGCCCGCCATTTCCATCAATTGAGACTTGAGCAATTTCATGGCGTTTGAAGTCTTTTCAATTTCCTCATCCACAGATGAGATACCCCGCAGTTCTCCCTCCATATCCATTTTCTTCTGCAGGATATGTTCGAGTGCAGGACCGTATTTACGTTTGAGCTGTCCTATCATCATGAGACGTTCATCAATCGCCTCAAGCCGTCCCGCATCGAAGGATAGATTCTTGGCGTAATTTCTGACGGTGAGAGCGATATCTTCAATCTGGTAAAACAGCGCCTCGATACTTTCTTCAGATACGTCCAGTCCCTGATCAATCTTCCTGATCTCCCGTATATCGGTAATCGCCTCTCGAAGTTCCTCCAATACAGAGTTTTTCTTCCCATAAAGGGTATCATGAACTTTTCCGGCATAATCCATCAGCTTCTGTACATTCTCTAATACTCTTTTTTCTTCGAGGAGAGCTGCATCTTCTCCGATCTTCAATCCTGCCCTCTCAAGTTCCTGCAACTGAAATCCAAGCAGAGCTTCCCTTTCGCCCTTTTTCTGACGGGCAGATTCGAGTTCCTCAAGCCTTCCATTCAGCGACTTGTACTGATCGTAAACAACCGTATAGTCAGACCTCTCTGCCAGGAGCCCCCCAAACTCGTCGAGGATATCAATATGGTTTTCCGCATTCAGAATAACCTGATGTTCATGCTGGCTGCATATATTTAAAAGAGATTCACTGACAGACGAAAGCAGACCCAGGGAAACAAGGTTTCCATTAAGATACCCTCTGCTCTTTCCCGAGCGGGGTACAACCCTCCTGATAACAAGGTCATCGTCCTGATAAAGTCCCACCCCCATCTGTTTTAATCTTTCTTTCAGCGCCTCCATCCTGCCAATATCAAAAAGGGCCTCCACGACTGCCGTATCCTCGGAAGACCTTATTATGTTGCCTGATACCTTCTCACCCAGCAGGAGGCTTACGGCTCCGATGATGATTGATTTACCCGCACCTGTTTCACCGGAAATCACACTAAGGCCTTCACTGAAAGATACCTTCATTTCATCAATGATGGCAAAATTCTTTATGCTTAGTTCGGTCAGCATCACAACCCTTATTTGCTCCCGTGGATAATCCTCCCCATCCTAATTTTGTGCGCAGGATTTCCATATAATCCCTGTGGGGAGAAGACACAAGAGTGGTCACATGTTCTGATTTGCTGATGGTTATGGTATCACCGGATTTCAAGGTAAATGAAACCTGTCCGTCGAGGGTTAATGTCGCTCCCTCCTCTTTTGTCCATAAAATCACCTTTACAACCGCACTCTCTGAAAGGATTATAGGCCGGTTCGTCAGCGTATGCGGGCATATTGGATTGAGGACGATCAAGTCCTGCTCGGGAAATACGATAGGGCCACCGGCAGAAAGGGAATAGGCTGTCGAACCTGTCGGAGTTGCAATGATGAGGCCGTCAGCCTTAAAGGTGGTCATATACCGATCATCAACAATCGTTTCCAGTTCGACAATTCTCGAAAGGTTCCCTCGATTAATGACCACGTCATTGAGAACGGTATGCCCCTTGAGCAGATCTCCCCCCCGTTCTACTGTTACATCAAGCATCATCCTCTTCTCTGTCCGGTATTTCCCCTGAAAGATCATTTTCAGGGCACTGTACATCTCGTTTAAATTAACCTCTGTAAGATAACCCAACCCCCCCATATTGATACCCACGATAGGAATTTTGTATCCGGCCACGGAACGCGCCGTTCTTAAAATCGTACCGTCTCCCCCCAGGACAACAAGAAGATCTGCCTGTGAAGCCAGCTTCCTGATCTCTACACCTTTACCCTCGCCGACCTTCGCGGCAATACCCTCTTCGATAAAAACTTCCAATCCCTGAGATACAATCCAGTCTTTCAAGGAAATAGTGTATTCAGGCGATTTCTCCTTAGCGATATTAGCAATTATGCCGACCCTCTTTATCTTCATATAAGTCCTGTAAATCACACAACTAAAGCAGGTGTTTTTTCCGCTTACTAACATAAAAAAATATGGATGTCCATGCGCAATTGAATCCCGGTAAATTTACGATTAGGGAAATTACCTCGGCAAGACGATTTACCGATGGAGAGATTTTATGAAGTGAGTACTTTGCAAAATAGCAAAAATTGAATTCAGAAGGCACGAATAAAAGGTTTTTCAGGGACCATGCATCGAAGCGCAGTGCCGGGAGAAAAGACTTAATAGGTGTGTTGTTTTTTGGAGACAGGTAAGAGACAAGTTGCTATCAATCCGCCATGGTAACGGTGCTGAACAGAACACTCAAAATATAAAGGCAGAAAAAATGTTCAAGTCTTCTCTGTCATACATCCTTTATCCTGCAGATAGAAAGTATTAATAAGCTTTCAAAACGTCAGGAAGAAAAAAGGCTGTAAACTACTTGCGGGGACCTGATACCTTTTACCTTGAAAGACCTTCTATGAATCTTGCAACAACCGTATTTTCCGATTGCTTCCCGATGTTCCCTCGTACCATACCCTTTGTTGTGCAGAAAGTTATACTGGGGAAATTGGCGATGATATATCTCCATGATCCTGTCTCTCGAAACCTTGGCAATTATGGATGCCGAGGCTACAGAAATGCTGCGGCAGTCACCCTTGACAATGGTTTCTTGCGGTATATTAACAGCGATACGATGTATACCATCAATAAGAAGATAATCAGCTGAAATGGTCAGCTCCAGTACAGCTTCCTTCATCGCCATAAGTGTGGCTTTAAGGATATTCACCGTATCAATGACAGATGATCCGACAACGTCAACACCTACAGAGAGGGCGTCACGTTTTATAATTTCGTATAACTTTTCTCTCTTTTTAGCCGAAAGCTGTTTCGAATCATTGATCTCAGAATTTCTGTAACCGGGTGGTAAAACCACAGCCGCCGCGACCACAGGACCTGCTAAAGGACCCCTGCCTGCCTCATCAATACCGGCTATAAATTTGTAACCTTTCTGATAAGCACGCTCTTCAAAATCATTCATCACAAAATATTGCTGCCACGGGAAAGGGTATGTTTTTTATGACGATAATTCCTTGATCCTGGCTTTCTTGCCTCTAAGTTGTCTCAGGTAGTATAATCGGGCACGTCTTACCCTGCCTCTTCTTACTACTTCGATCTTATCTATCACCGGTGAATGGAGAGGAAATGTTCTTTCCACACCGATGCCATAGGATATCTTCCTTGCCGTAAAACTGGCCCGGCTGGTACCATGTCTTCTGCGGATAACAACACCTTCAAAAACCTGGATCCTCTCCTTCTGCCCTTCAACAATTTTCACGTGAACTTTTACGGTATCACCCGATCTAAAATCGGGGATATCTTCCCTCATCTGTTCCTTTTCCAACATTTCGATAGCATTCACCCTGCGAGTTCCTCCTCTAAAAACTCAACTTTTATATCTTTTAATATCTCCACATCTTTCCTTGAAAGCTTTGCTTTTTCCAAAAGGTCAGGACGTCGTAAAAATGTTCTCCTGAGCGATTCCCTGCGCCGCCATTCCTGAATCCCCTGATGGTTTCCAGATAGCAGTACATCGGGAACTTGCCAGCCTCGATACTCAGCAGGACGTGTATAATGGGGATATTCCAGAAGCCCTGTGGAAAAAGAATCAAATGAAGCTGATTCACAATTTCCCAAAACACCTGGAAGCAGACGGGAAACAGCATCAATCACAACCATGGCCGATAATTCACCTCCCGTAAGCACATAATCGCCAATGGAAATTTCCCTGTCAATCAGATAGGACACGACCCTCTCGTCTACACCTTCATAATGACCACAGATAAGAACTATCTGAGAATA
>JBAZOY010000122.1:0-4559 GCA_041648505.1 Syntrophales bacterium
CTTCATATCGATCAATGTAACGCCGAAATGTTCGTAAACACACCCCCAATATCTGTGCTGCTTCCTCCTGTGTCAATCTGCTCTCTGTCCAACCCGCATATACCTCTTTAAATCGCATCGCTCGGATATCCTGTAGCAACTCTGTCTGTCTCATCGGCCACCTCCAACAGCAGCCATCCTAAACCGGACAGATTATGTGCTACAACTCCGGACAGTTTACTTGCTTCTGACAAGAAGTTCAAAAACCCTTGACAAGAGGTGTAAAAAAAGCCAACATTACAAAGCAGTTGTATCCGCATTTTTTCAGACATTATTGGGCAACGTATCTGTTGGGTCACAACATTAATCTCAGTATGATCCAGCAATAATTGGAGCACTTAAAGATATCAACAACCTGATTTTTGCACACACGTCGCCATGTGGAATCTGAAAGAAGCGGGAGAGGTTATCATGCTTGATTTTGATAAAGAATACGGTGGAATAGAGCAGTCATCACCTTAATATGGACGACTAATGTACCATTTGATTTTACTGATGGTGGAAAAAGGTGAAACTACGAGAGCAGGCGGTTTGATTACGCCCTGACCTGTTGCCATTAATCTTTTTAAATTACTTTTCGGCTTTTTAGCTCTAACATTACTCTTCATAATATTAATTACCCCCCAAAGTAGATTCTTAAGGGGAACGGTAAACTCTACAAAGG
Source organism: Syntrophales bacterium (assembly GCA_041648505.1). Classification (GTDB taxonomy): domain Bacteria; phylum Desulfobacterota; class Syntrophia; order Syntrophales; family CG2-30-49-12; genus JBAZOY01. The sequence goes on from JBAZOY010000122.1 coordinate 704, forward strand.
ACCTTTCTGTATAATTATGATAGTTGTTACCGGTGGTGCCGGATTTATAGGAAGTGCGTTTGTCTGGAAACTTAATGACGAAGGCATTGATGATATTGTCATTGTAGATAGACTGGGCCAGTCTGATAAGTGGAAGAATCTCGTAAATCGGGGTTATATCGATTACATCCCCAAGGACGAGTTTCTTAAAATGATCTCCAAAGATGATGTGCCTTTCAAGATCCGGGCGCTAATCCACATGGGGGCATGCTCTTCTACGACGGAACTGGATGCAGACTATCTCATGGAAAATAACTGCCACTATACCTGCCGGCTGGCCGAGTGGTCCATTAAACATGATGTTCGTTTTATTTATGCCAGTTCCGCCGCTACTTATGGTGATGGTTCCCTGGGGTTTTCCGATGATGACAGCTTAACGAAAGTCCTTCGTCCCCTAAATATGTATGGTTATTCCAAGCAGTTGTTCGACCTTTGGGTACTGCGGCATAAGGCAGAGCAAAAAATCACAGGGATCAAGTTCTTCAATGTCTTCGGCCCCAACGAATACCACAAGGGTGAAATGACCAGCATGATCTATAAGGCATTTCAACAGATCCGTGAGACAGGAAAGGTGCGCCTCTTCAAGTCTTATAACCCGCAATACGGCGATGGAGAACAGGTACGCGATTTTATCTATGTCAAGGACTGCGTGGAAGTCATGTGGTGGCTGCTGGAGTCCAGGGAGGTAAAAGGCATTTTCAATCTTGGGACAGGGCATGCCCGGACATGGAACGATCTGATGAAGGCTGTTTTTTCCGCCATGGAGATCAAATCACAGATAGAGTATATTGATATGCCCCCCGCTATTCGTGATCAATATCAGTATTTCACAGAGGCAACGATGGGAAAAATCCGGCAAGTCGGTTGTCCTGCCATGTTCCGTCCTCTCGAGGATGCGGTTTATGACTACACCGTGAACTATTTGCAAAAAGCGGATTCCTACTTATAATTATAACTCTTAAACAATACTAAAAAGATGAAAGTTATCTGCATCATTCCATCTCGTTATCATTCAACAAGGTTTGAGGGAAAGCCCCTCGCTGATATTTGCGGCAAGCCGATGATTCAGCATGTCTACGAACGTGCTTCATGCTCGGAAATTGTATCATATACCGCTGTGGCAACTGATGATAAAAGGATTTTTGCGGCAGTACAGAACTTCGGTGGCCATGCGATCATGACTTCACCTGACCATAAATCAGGGACAGACAGAATTGCCGAAGCTGTTTCCACCCTTAATGTTGACGAGCAGGATGTCATTGTGAACATCCAGGGTGATCAACCCGTTTTTGAACCTTCTCAAATTGGTGAGGTGGCGAGACCGCTTTTAGACGATCCTTTCCTTCCCATGTCTACCCTGATTTATAGGATCGTGAGGGATGAGGAAATTACCCATCCCAACGCGGTGAAGGTCGTCTTTGATCGTAACCATTTTGCCCTTTATTTTTCCCGGTCCACGATTCCTCATGTCCGGGACCATGAACAGCATGCCTCCTACTATAAACACCACGGGATATACGCCTACCGGAAGAATTTTCTTGATACCTTTGCCCGGTTAGAAGAGGGATGCCTAGAAAGGCTGGAATCCCTTGAGCAACTGAGGGCAATGGAACATGGCTACAGAATAAAAGTTGTAGAAACAAAGCACGACTCCATCGAGGTAGATACTCCCGAGGATATTAACAGAGTAAGAAGCATCGTCAGGGGAAAATGACAACTCGTAAAACATCAGTAATATATCTTTTGAACCTATGACTGACGACTTATGACTAAAGCGCGCCATAGTCTTTTTTTCATTTTATTGGGTCTTGGTACCCTTCTTTTTATATACCTTCTCAAACCCTTCTTTTTCCCTCTCTTCTGGGCTGCTTTGATTGCCGGTCTCTTCAAACCTCTGTATGAAAGGTTAAACGCAAAACTGAATCGTCCCAATATAAGCACCACGATTATAATTTTGGTATTTACATTTATCATTATGCTGCCTGCAATCATCATCGGCAGTTTGCTGATTTCTGAATCCCTTCAGATGTACAATACATGGGGCAGGGACAGTATTGCTATTGAAAACAGTATGCAGAAAATCATCGATGTGATCAGATACCACCCTTACCTGGATAAATTGAAGATCGATGAAAGCTTCTGGACGGAAAAAATTTCTGAAATTGTCAGAGGTATTACCCATTATATCTTTGTTCACACGGCAAGCATAACGCAAGATACGCTTGTCTTTTTCGTCAAGTCCGTCATCATGTTTTACATCCTCTTTTTCTTTGTGCGCGATGGAGACAAATTTCTCAGGATAGTGAATCGTTTTTTGCCCTTGGAAAATGGCATGGGAAAAATGTTTTACGAACGATTTGCCATTACCGCCAGGGCTACTATGAAGGCAACTCTGATCATTGGCGGCCTTCAGGGAATATTGGGCGGCTTTGTCTTTTTTATAGCCGGTATCGAGAGAGCTTCGATCTGGGGTATTGTGATGGTGTTCTTCTCTCTTGTTCCTGGTGTTGGTTGTTCTATTATCTGGGCTCCTGCGGGTGTTATTATGTTATTAACCGGCCATACATGGGAGGGAATTCTTATTCTCATCTCCGGTGCAGCAGTTATCGGCACGGTGGACAACCTATTGCGACCCGTATTAATCGGCAAGGACGTACAATTGCATCCTCTATTGATTTTCTTGTCAACTTTAGGTGGCATAGCCCTGTTCGGCATTTCCGGTTTTATAATCGGACCTATCATCGCTTCTTTATTTTTGACGAGTTGGAAAATGTATGAGCATTTCTACCGAGACAAGGAAAGCTAAAACAATAGCGCCAGTTTTAGAGTACAAACCAAGGAAGGTTATAAGAAATGGAATGGAAGATGAGAGCAGCCATGTTTTGCAAGGATATCTATCCTGTATGCAAAAAGGCAAGAAAACAGCAGGAAGGCGTCTGTTACTGGTTTGTCAAGAATTTGGACCGGAAAGTCTGCCCTTTTTGTAAGTCTTACGAAAGTGTTTACGGCAGACTCGCATACGAACCGGAATTGCCGGAAGACTAATTGCTTACAATTTAAAAGCTGTAACAGCCTACAACTTATGCCCTCAGAACTTTATGCCAAGGTTAACCTGTGGTTCGAATATCCTACCTATAGATCCAAAGGTGTCCTGGTATGGTGAATGCAAAAATAATGAAGGGAAAGACTTAATCGTGTCCCATTTGCCATGGTCCTTACTAAACAATCTGGTTATATCTCTGTCAGACTTACCGACCTTACATTGGGAAAATGTAAATATAAAGCGCTGTAAATTAAAATGGTCCCTACTTGTACTATTTATTTTGTCCGTCTCAAACAAATCATTATCCCGAATTTCATAAATCTCATCCGGTGATATAGAAATTTCTTTATTTTCTAGCTCGATTATTGGAATATTCAATGCAAGATCGGGCCGTATTTTAAATGGTTCCCACTCGAACATTGAGCCGTAAGATTGTCCTGCACTTACGGTTAAAAAAATAATTAAAAATAAGCGATACAGCGACATTTTCCCCTGTAAAACCTTAACGTTTGAAAGCACACTCTAAAGTGGTTAATTCGCGTAATTCTGGATTAAGGAAGCCTCAATATCTTGTTGACATACAAGGGATCTTTGAGCTTCATCTGATTCAGTTCCAGCAGTGTTTGCAGGCTTGTGCCATGCTTCATGGCAATCTCGGTTAAGGTATCTCCCTTTTTGATCTTGTAGGTAGAAACCCTGGTCTTCCGGGCAGGGGAAACATCTGCCTTCAGCGGTACGTTTTCATCCGCTTTCGACTCACCTATCTTCAGTTCC
>JBAZOY010000123.1:0-4545 GCA_041648505.1 Syntrophales bacterium
CTTTGTATCAGGAGGGAAATTATTGAACATTACGGTGCCTTGACCGAAGAGTTCTTTTATGGTGAAGAAGATTTTGAATTCAGCATGCGCCTGGAACGACTGAAAATCAAAAAGGCATGCGTTACGCAAACTCAAGTCTATCATAAAATCGGGATTTCCTCTCACGAGTTGATGAACCGACAAACAGATAAAAAAGTCTTGCTTTTTGCTGTCAACCGGATTGTTGACATGAAGAAATACTTATCGCCAATTGTTTGGCGAATCTGGAAAAAATTCGCACTGATTTATTTTTTCTTCCTTCTGGTCGGACAATATCGGGAGCCCATTGGAAAATCATGGTTGGTAATCAATGCCGCCCGAAAAATTAGTGCATCCTTAGAAATGGTTGATAAAAATGTGGTGCAAACCATTCTTTCGTAGGAATACTCGGTGATCGAAGACCAATTAACCAGTTTAACTTTGATTGGCGTTGTGTTATCGTTAACAATTTTGGAAAAAAAGCGACTCAACACGCTCGTAACGCCATTCACAGTCACAGCTTGGCCCTTTGTGTTCATTGCTGTTTTGGTCAATTTTTTACTGATTCACCTCGACTTTAAACCTTTTACGATGCGCGCGCAACTTTTTATTTTAGCGAATCTGGGAATTCTTTGGGTAATTGGCTATATTGTAGTACATTTTTCCGGTACCAAGACTCACCAGGAAGTAGGATCTTCCCAATTCGATAATATCTTTGAAAAATTCGCCGCTTATGAGTGGTTGTTGATTGGGATTGCCTGGTTCGCAATTGGCGTTATTTTCAGACGGGTCAATAGCCTGCTGAGTCAGTACGGCGGATTCGCATTCGTTGGGGATCCACGCTTTGAAATGATGATGATGTACGGATTTCCGGCTCACATGGGCGAAGTTGCAAAAACCTGTTTTCTTTTACTCGGAATATTTTTCAGTTTCTCGAAACGTAAAATTCTGGTGATTACGACGCTTTTAGGATTGTTTATCGCTTTAACATCAATGCAGGTCAAGTACCATCTTCTTTGGGTTTTGATAATGCTGTTTATTTATCGAGTAATAAAGCTACCTGTTGCAAAACAGTGGCGCGCATTGTTCTGGACCGGTTTTGTTGTCGTTCTGGTGATGAATTTATTCTGGATATTATTGACAATCGCCTGGCAGACTTTTTCATTAACGAGTAAGGGAATATGGCAGTTTTTATTTGAGCATACTATGTTATATGTGACATCGGGACCAGTGGCTTTTGACCATTGGCTTGATTACGCCAATATTAAACCACAGGAATCTTTGCTGGTAGTATTCCTTAATATTAAAAATGTCTTACTGGGTAATCCGCTCAGGATTAGCGCAATGCCGTACGTTAATATTAGCTTTGTACCGACAGCTGCTCATACCGTCTCCAATGTCGGGACTGCATATGGGGTATATTATATAATCGGAGGTTGGACATTTACCCTATTTATGACGGTCTTGCTTTCGTCGATATATTATTTGGTGTTTGTTCAAAACAGAAAGCGAACGAATGTTTATTTGATTTTCATAAATATTTTATGTATGACTTTAGCGGCTCTGACATTTTTCGTCCAATATTTTACCCTCCTTTCCTTATATGAAACGATTTTAATTTATTCTGTGGTCATAACCATTTTTCAGGTATTGAACTATTTAAAAATGGACTTAAGAATTAAGAAAAACGATGTAATCGATAATAATTTAACTTCAGTAAATTCTTAAACGAAAAATATGCGAATTTGTATTTTAGGGAACGCCGCAAGTGTACACATCGTCAAATGGGCAAACGGGCTCATTCGTCTTGGACACAAAGTTTGGGTAATAAGTGCTGATCCGATTTCTATTCATAAATTCGATTCAGAGGTAATAGTTGAAGTACTACCGTTTCGACCGCTCGCCGGGTACTATTTGAACAGGTACAGAGCAAAAAAGCTGATTAATAAAATCGATCCGGATATTTTAAATACCCATTATGCCAGCGGGTATGGCACTTTATCCCGCCTAATTGGATTTCAGCCAACATTACTGTCGGTATGGGGCTCAGATGTGTTCGATGTACCTTATCAGAGTCGTTTTCTGAATAAATTAGTTCGAAAGAATTTAAACGACGCGACCAGAATCGCCTCGACCAGTACAATTATGAAAATTGAGGTTGAGAAGTTATTCAAACCAAGGGAAAACATTTTCGTGACGCCATTCGGTGTTGACCTGCAAAAATTCAGACCTGAGACGAAAAGGGCAGATAAATTCATCACAATTGGGATAGTCAAAACCATTGCTGAAAAATACGGGCAGGCTTATTTGGTTAAAGCTATTAAAATTGTTCTCGATAGACTTTGTGCAGATGGATTTTCCGACGATGCAAAAAGGATTCGTCTCTTAATTGTGGGCGATGGTCCTCAGCGTGATGAAATTAAAATTTTAATTCACAATCTTGGTTTGGATTCCATTGTTATCATGACAGGCGAGATCACTCACTCGGCAGTGCAGGGGTATTTGAATCAAATTGATATTTGTTGTTTTCCGAGCACTCTCGAAAGCGAAAGTTTTGGTGTTTCTGTCATTGAAGCGTCAGCCTGCGAAGTTCCGGTTATTGCGTCGAATATCGGAGGTTTACCCGAGGTAATCATAGATGGAGAGACCGGTTACCTTGTCAAACCATGTAATGAATTCGATTTGGCCGAGAAAATCTATCTGCTTGTCATAAATCCGGAGCTCAGACAAAAAATGGGTGCACAGGGACGCCGGTTTGTAATAGAGAATTATGACTGGCAGGAGAATCTTCAACGGATGGTTAATTATATGGAGCAGGTCGTAAACGAGTACAACCAAGAGGTGAAAAAACACTTAAAGTATGGCAAATGATCCTATCAAATCAATCACTGTAATTATTCCTTGCCGGAACGAAGAAAAATATATCGGCAAGTGTCTGGATTCGATTCTTCAGCAGGATTACCCAAAGGACAAACTGGAAATTTTAGTCGTAGATGGCATGAGCACTGATGGAAGCAGAGCGATTATTCAATCTTATCAGGAAAAATATCATTTCTTAAAGTTACTTGATAATCCGCGTAGGATTGTTCCTTCTGCGCTGAATACAGGTATTCGTAATGCTAAATGTGAAGTTATAATAATTATGGGTGCACACACCGAATATGCCAAAGATTATCTCTCCCAATGTGAGCAAGTTCAAGCAGAAACTGGGGCTGATAATGTCGGAGGACCGGCGCGAACAAAAGCGTCAACCTATCTGCAAAAGGCTATAGCTATTGCTTTTCGGACACCATTTGCAGTCGGAGGTTCGAAATCCCACAATGAGGATTACGAAGGCGAAATTGATACGGTTACTTATGGCTGTTACCACAAGGCGGTTTTTCAGAAAATTGGATTATTTGATGAAGAGTTGGTGCGGAACCAGGACGATGAATTGAATTTCCGCCTGACACGAGCTGGCGGCAAGATTTGGCAATCGCCCCAAATAAAGTCTTGGTATTATCCGCGCGCTTCCATTTTTGCGTTATTTAGGCAATATATGCAGTATGGTTACTGGAAAGTCAAGGTGATTCAGAAGCACAAAATCCCTGCTTCTATCCGTCACATTGTTCCAGGAATGTTTGTCGCTACACTTTTAATTTTAATACCTCTGTCCATAATATCAAAATACCTTAGAATCCTATTGGGTTTGGTTGTCTTCTCTTATCTGCTGGCAAATATTTTTGCGACGTTATTGACCTGCCGAAAGCCTTTGAGATGGCGTTACCTGCCAGTGATGCCGCTGGTATTCTTTGTTTACCATTTTGCTTATGGCTATGGTTTTCTTCGGGGAGTATTGGATTTTGTATTTTTAAGAAAGAAGGCAAGTGCGACATTTACAAAACTTACACGTGCAGAAAAAGTTGATACAAAATGACCGGCCCATCCCTAAATGAAGCCGTTGAATGGCGAATACAGATCTGGGCTCCAGCGGTGAGTAGTGCTCTTGAACATGCAGCCTGTTTAATCCCGCCAAATGCAATAGTATTGGAAGTTGGATATAATACCGGGATGATGTCCTGCTATATGGCCGCTCGATATGGGTGGAATATTGTTGGTTATGAGATTACTGAATCATCACGCCTTAAGGCGGAAAAAGCAGGCCGGTGTTATGGATTGGAAGAAATGACCGATTTTCGCGTATGTTTGCCTAACGAGATGCTTTATGTTGAAGGTCCATATGATGCTGTTTTTTTAAAAAGCGTCATGTATCATATTTCCGATAAGGATATTTACAGGAACTGGATTGATTGGCTTCATGATATTTTAAAAGATGGCGGTGTGTTAATTGCCATTGAAAATGGAAGGGGTGGAGTGCTTGATAAATTTTATAGAAAGAAGATAAAACGATCTCGCTGGGCTGATTTTTTGCTTTTTAATCGATGGGTTGAACAAGAATTCCAACGAAGATTCAGAAATGTGAATTTCAGGTATTTTGGTCGATTCAGTCAGTTCTTTACCTTTTTGCCGAAAGTATGCGGACTGATC
>JBAZOY010000124.1:0-4503 GCA_041648505.1 Syntrophales bacterium
CCTCTCTTGCCTCTGGTATTTTCTTTCTAAGTTCTACCAGTTTATCCTTGAGTGCTTGCATCTGTTTGGCGAGCGCCGGGTGTGTAGTTTCGATTACTTCTTGCTTGGTCTTACCGCCGATAACTTCACGGAACGTCATACCTCGAGCGGAGCCTGCCTTGAAGTTGTCCAGTCCGTCAATTAGTTTCTGGACATTAAACTCTGGAACAAATGATTCATCTTCCGCCATTCTCGCACGAGCAGACGGATAGAAACGAGGTTTAGATTCGCCTCTTGCTACTGGTCGCAGTTCCCTTTCAATCTCGATAATCATATTCTCTGATGCATCGACATTGGGGAGATATGCGCCGTCAGGCTTGGTAGGATACTTGTTTATCTTCGCACCGTAATCGTCAACCACCTTTTTAAGAATCTGGTTGTTACGGTCATTGATAGTCTTTAACGTCTGTTTCATTTCAGGCGTAAGCTCGTAAAGTTCGGGATTATCGGCTATATCCTTCAAGGTATTGGTTAGCGGATTAGCCGCTTCTTCGGGAGTACCAACAAACTTAACATTGACTCTACCACCCTGTAACGCTTTCTTACCGAATCCCCTCTCAATATCCTTGAATAGATTAAACCGGGTAGAGACTGCATCTGTCAGAACATCAACACCAGCCTGATTTTCAGCTACACCGGCGGTCAAGATGTATTCCTTATCGCCAGCCATTTTTAGTGCTGGTCGTTCAAATTGTCGGGCTTGCTTTATGCCAGGTATCCTTTGAAGTAAATTAGAGATTGCGCCCGGTCTATCTTGTAATACCTGCTCTCTAGCCTGCTCAATAATCTCTTTACGTCTGGGGTATTCCTTCGGCGGTTCCGGTTGAGCTGGTTGTTTTTTTACTACTGGTGGTTTAGGTGGTTTCGGCGGGACTGGTTTCTGTGGCTTCAAAGTTATGTTGTATTTTACACCACCTTCACGCTCTGGAAGTCCTGATTGAGGTATGCCAGTTGTAGGGAGTCCTTCAGGCATTGTCGCACCAGTAGACGGCTTAGAAGGTACAACCGCCTCCTGTGCCATCGTAGTGGTTTCTGGCTTGGGTTGTGGCATAGACTGACGTAATGATTTAATCTGCCTGCGTTCGTTCCTGATAGCCATTACTCTATCGGCTATCTCATCGGCAGACATACCCAATTCCTTAGTCATATCGTCAAGTACAACGTTTCTGGGGATATGCCCTTTCGGATACATACCAGCCCAATTCTTGTAAGGGACAATAGCCTCTGCTTGTTTGACCGTGAAATATTCAGGGAAAGATTGCTCTTTAAGTGATATGAAGTTGGTAATATCGACATTGCGCGGGATAACCTTCGCTTTCGTACCTTTCCCGACAACACGAGTGCCCATCTTAAACTGCATGGTCGCCAGTTGGTCTGATTTTAACGATTCCTCTAAGCCTGCAAGTTGATTGGATTTCTCATAAGCCTTCATCTCTTTAGCTTGTCGCTTCTCTTGCTGTGCAGTAAGGTCGGTAATATCAGTTTCTACGGTGGCTTTGATGTTTTCTTTGACCGTTGGCTTAGTCTCAATAGGTAGCGCGGTCTGACCTTTGAGCGGTTTAGCTTCGTTCATTGCCTTGAGTTTAGCAACATCAAACAAGCCGACACCCTTAGAACTTCCCTTGCCGGATACTTCCTCAAACATCTTGACCTGTGCTGTTTCCTTGCCGAGCCCAGCAAGTCCCGTCTGCACGCTTGTTGAGGGAGCTAATTCAGGAGTCGTAGTAGGTGGGACGATAGGTCTTTCAGCAGGTAGTCCCCCGAACTTCATAGCGCCTGTCTGTGTGCCTCTGGGGATTATCGCCGTTTCAACATCTCGTATGGTCGCTTCAACAGCATCGTTGACAGCCTGAGATAAATTGATTCCCTTTCCCTTACGTGCCAGCATATTATTTGTGGCTTTCTCAATTAACCACGCTCTGTCTTTTACCAGCAGATTACCAAGCGCACTTCTACTTTCAGGTGTCAGTCTGCCTTGAGTGGCTATCCATTTGTCGAGCCCTGTATTTAATGCTTTAGTGAACGTATCGCTCGCCGCCTGCTTGACTCCCTGTTTAATCAACTGTCTGCCAGTCTGAGATAATACGGCTCCCCAGGGAGCGGATAAGGCAACATCTTCCGCGAGTGTAAACATCTTCTCACCGGTGGACATATACTGAAATGGTTTTGTCTCTGGCAACGCCATACTAACGACATTCGCTAACGGTCTGACGGAAGGCACACCACCATAACCACCACCAGTAGCAGAGTCAACATTACGTGCTATCTGTGAGATTGTGCCTTTCAGTCCAGATTCTTGTGAAAACAACGGAGGCTCGTAAGGTTTCTCAGGTAGTTGCGGAGGTCTTAATATATTCTGGAACTTCTGCCTGTTGGTGATTCCTAACTGCGGCGGCGGCACTGGCTCTATTCTGTCTTGTCTGAATTCAAGCGGATTAGCCTTGACCATACCCTCAATCGTTGTCGGGTCAGGTCGTCTTACTACAAAAGGCGGTGGTACTGGTTGCGGTAACTCGCCATCTTCTTGCGGTCTGCCGGAGCGCATAGCCAACAACTGACTCAATCTTCCAACATCGACACGCTGAGACTTCTTGCGTTCATTGTCGGCAAAGTCCTGAATAGCCTTGCGGTTATTGAGGATTCCCTTCACGGTCTGTTTGAAATAGTTATCGTTAGTTTTTATCGCCATAAATTAAAATATCCTAATAATTGAGTGAGCGTACTTTAGGTGTAAATCTGCCTGTATACTCACCACGATTGACAGGGGCGGCACCTTTATACTTCTGAAGGAAGTTATATTGCTTGAGAAAGTCCTCCCACCTCTTGTTGCGTCCTAGTTCTCTTTCCACCGTTTGTAGTTCTTCATTACCGGGCGTGATGGGTTTCTCCGTCCCTAAAAACTCACCGTAGATATCGCTGTACCTATTCCTAAAATAGTCTGCCGTAGTCTGATTGAGATTGCCCGGTAGATTCCTGTTGAATATTTCCGATGCTGAGGTATTTGCATAAGGTTGCAGTCTGCCTTGAGCATTGGCTATGTCCTGTCGATAACCTGCAAGTCTGGCGTTATCTTCTTCAACTGATGCCTGCGCTAATGCGGCTTCCTCTTGCGCTCTGATTCCCCATTCTTCCTGGTCTTTGCTTAGATATGTGAGTCCGTTAGCTCCCACAAATCCTCTGTCACTACTGCCAAGAGGCGTGTTGATAGCCAGCTTTACATTCTGCAAGTAGTTGTATTCGTCATTTAGCCATTTTTGCGCTTCAGGTGGTATCTCTTTACCGTTACGGGTTTGCTGTGCATAGTAATTAGCTTCATCGTTATAGTTATAAACTCTTGATTCGTATTCCTGTTTGGTTGCAGTAGGATTTCTTTGTCCGGTTGTTGCATCAAATTGAGTGGGTGCCGGGGGAAGACCTGTATCGGCGGCTTGCTGTCTAGCGGTAGCCTCTGGGACTAAACCAGACTTATCAAACTCAATCTTGACAGACTGCAAATATTTGTATTCGTCCTGAAGTCTTTTTTGTTCGGGGTCATCACCGAATAATGAGCGAAATTCCGAGACTAAACCCTTAGTCTTGACCCAATCATTACCTCTATACTTAAAAGGAGCATTGTACGCATTTACGTCTTTTTCGTATTGGGCTAATCGTGTGTTATAATCTTCAGGCGTAAGCTCAGTTCCTGTTCTACCCTTGTTGAATTGATTATACGGATTCGACACCATGTAGTTGATAGAATCATCAATAGCACTCATGGCGGTGCCGCCCTGTGTGCCTTCTGTTAAGACAAACTTCCCGGTCGGGTCGGTAGTCATTGAAGCCAACATAGCTATGTCCTCATTGGATAGTTGCCGTACATTAGGAGAGTCTGCTATCGCCCTTGCTTGAGACTGTTTAACGCCGGAAGCAATGAGAATGTCGTATATTTCTTGCCGTACCGCTTGTTCATTATCACCGTAAGTCATTTTCTATCGCCCTCTTACGAGTCTTAGATTGCTCAGCCTGGCATCCTCAGGACTTGGTGCTTGCATCCGTCTGCCTGCTAACATTGCTGGATTAACAGGAGATGGTAGTCCACCCGCAGGGTTACCTCCACCGCCAGCCATCGCCGCCTGTTTAGCCTGTTCAATATCCTGCATAATGAACGTAAAGCCCTCTATATCGCCATCTGCCTTTAGAGCTTCAGCTACCCTTCTCATTGCCAGTCCTTGAACGCCGTAGACTTGTTCACGGTCTATAATCTTCTGCTCAAGGTCGGGGTCGGTTATCCAGGGGAAATGCTCTCTCGCAGTCTGGTAGGAGATAAACTTTTCTTTGATTAACGGTAAGAGAATGCCGGCTATTTCTAATTCCATCTGAGAACTTTCTAATGCTAGGTCACACTCAAAACGCCACTTAGTATCAACGTCATCTTTACTAATATCAGAGCGGTATCGCTTATCTTTGGAGTCCTTACCCTCGATG
>JBAZOY010000125.1:0-4498 GCA_041648505.1 Syntrophales bacterium
TAACCGGCAAAGGCGGCAGGCCAGACTTGGCTATCTGTCTCCGGTTACTTTTGAGAAGCAATTTTACACATTGAAACAAGCGGCATGAAAAACAAATTAGTGTACACTATTGACGACAGGGGTCAGTTGTCAGGTGATAGGAATATCGGTAAGCAGTTCATTGAGCGTTATCTGTTACTTCAGGGTAGGGATCCGCTTGCTGCATCAGAGTGGACTCGGAAAGATGCAGGGGAAGCATCAAGGCATATTTCCGGGTTGCAAGCTTTCGACAGGAGGAGATTGGCGCAGGAACCACATGCTTGGGGTGAGGTTGAGAGCACAGACGCTGCTGATCGCAGATAAAGTCAATTAAGGTTTGGTGGCTACATTAACTGGTAGAGGTCTCTTATGTTGATCCAAGTATCAATGGCCGAGGATTGCCTTTGTGGCTTTCATCTATGCTTTTCAAGGTCTGGCTTTTCTGATGATCGCCGTAAGAAGAAAAAAGGGAACAGAGAAGGATGGTGTCGGAACTTTATAGGCAAGTTCCACCGCTTACTACACATGATATTCCATTTCAAAGTTATATCAATTTTTAGAAACCTCTCCGGTATTTGTGCAGAGAGTTTTCTGCACAAGCGTTGTCAACTACCGCTTAATATTACCGTTGCCTGTGATGAAAGTACGCCACCATTACCATGTGCCAGGCCGATTTCCGCTCCGGCGATCTGCCTTGCGCCGCATTCGCCACGCAATTGCCTTATAATTTCTACAATCTCGAACAGGCCATACATACCCGGATGGACGCAGCTAAGACCGCCACCATTGGTGTTGACCGGTAGCGTACCACCCGGGGCTATGCGGCCGTTCTCGACGAATGCTCCACCTTCGCCTTTGGCGCAGAACCCAAGATCTTCAAGAAACAGGATGGGGGTGATCGTGAATGCGTCATAGAGCTGGAGGACGTCAATGTCGTTCGGGCCGACACCAGCAGCCTCATAGGCGCGCTTGCCCGATTTTACAGCTGCTGTAACGGTCATATCCTCCATCCATGCAATTTCGCGGTGTGAGGTTTCCGAAGCCGCTCCTAACACATAGATCGGTTTTTTTACAAGATCCTTCGCCCGATCAGCTCTTGTCATGACAATTGCGGCTGCGCCGTCTGTAACAAGGCAGCAGTCAAGCACTGCCAGTGGTGAGGCAATGATGCGAGAGGCTTTGTAATCTTGCATATTCAGGGGCTTTCTCTTATAGGCATCGGGGTTGAGCTGTGCCCACTGTCGTGCCGCAAGGGCAACTGCGCCCAGTTGGTCCTTCGTAGTACCGAACTGGTACATGTGACGGGCTGCGGCAAGGGCATAGCTACTAATAGGAATAATAGGTTTATATGGGGCCTCATAGGGCATGGGTTCTAACGTATTAACCAACTTGCCTGTTTTCGAGGCCTGCACGCTGCCATAGGAAATTAGAGCTACGTCTATCATGCCTGCATCGAGCAGCCATGCGGCCATTTCCACATAGCTCTGGAATACTGATCCACCGGTACGGTTATTGTCAAAAACTTTTGGGTGGATACCCAGGTATTGGGCGAAACTCAATCCGCCCAGCGTATCCGTCCCATGGCAGAAGAATAGGCCGTCAACATCGGCCAGTGTTAACCCTGCTTCGGTTAGAGCCTTGATGCAGGCAATGGCGGCTATGTCAGAGGCTTCAAAGCCGTCGGCGCGACCCATTCCATGTGTTGCTGCGCCTACAATTGCAGTCTTACTACGCGGAAATGCGGTCATGTGACGTCTCCCGGAACAAAAATGACAACGGGCTCTCCTTTCTGGGTGATGATCCTGGCGGTTACGGCCATGCCGATCTTCACCTCGGTCGGGTCGATGTTCTCCACGCGGCTCATCATCCGCACTCCTTCCTCAAGCTCTATAACCGCTACGTTGTAATTGTGCATAGGGGGTTTTTTGAATATTGTTGTGGTAGAATAAACGGTTCCGCGGCCGCTTGCTTCCACCCATACCAGTTCCCCGCCAATGCCCGGCTCAACCGTACGGGGAAAGAAAGCAGCTTTGCCGCTCTCTTTCCCATGCTGAATCATAAACTTGCCTTCACTGAGGAAGGCTTTGAACTGGGCATCAGGTCCCATTTTATCCTTATCTGACATCAGGCATCCTGAACACGGGCTTGTGTTTCTCCGAGCAGCTGTCCGTGCCTCCTTTGAAATCCACGTTCTATAACATAAGCATCTCAATTGCTGCTTGTGTGGTTCCGGGTGCATCTATTATAAGTAGTGTCAAGGGTAATCTATTCTCCCCTTTGATATTACTTGTGACTATTTAACTATAAAATAGAGTGGAATTCATATGTGGTATGAGAATATTATGAAAATATCTTGTTGTTTAGGTTATTTTATGTTTATTTTCTACTAAGATAAAATGCTGAGAATTAGGTACAGGTCTAACATCAACATGCCAGAATATGCTTGAACAGATTATAAGAGAAAAAATCAAAAAGCAAGGCCCAATAACTTTCGAAACCTTCATGAGCTTGGTGTTGTATCACCATGAATGGGGTTACTATATGACCGATAACGCAAGGATTGGTCCCTCTGGTGATTTCTATACCTCCCCCCATGTACATCCGATTTTTGGCTGGTTGCTTGGCAATCAATTGGACGAAATAAAACGAAAAATGGGAGATCCGGATGATTTTACCATTCTTGAAATCGGTGCTGGCAGAGGATACCTCGCGGAGGGTATCCTGGACTTTGTGCAGAGAAATCTCAAATGGAAAGGACGCTGGAGGTATATTATTATTGAACGTAATCCTAACACTGTTCAAGATCAAAAGAAACTACTCGACGCTTATCGTGGCCTGGTCACCTGGGAAGAATCTCTCGCAGAAGTTGGTCAATTCTGTGGATGCATTATAACAAATGAACTCTTAGACGCGTTCCCGGTTCATCTTGTCTTGATGAAAGATGTGATACAGGAAGTATATGTGGAAGAAGATGAAAAAGGATTCATAGAGATATATAAGGACTTAAGCTGTTCTGAATTATCAGAATATATCAAACAATATAGAGTGCCTGAAAAAAGAGGTTACCGAACCGAGATTAATATGAGGATACAGGATTATCTGAAAGACATAGATGATATTATGTCGGAAGGATTTTTAATCTCGATAGACTATGGATACTCTGCACGGGAATATTATACGGAAGAAAGGCATAAAGGTACACTGCTTTGTTATTACACGAATTGCCTCACATTAAATGTTACCCAAGGAGGTGAATAAAAAGGATCGTTGACTCATAATTCGATGTTACCGAACATCGAATTTCAAAAGGAGAGACACTCATGAGTCCACGGTCCAAGCGAGAGTATAGGGAGGCAGTTCATTTGCGATATAAAAACGCCACCCGTCATAAAAAAACAGCCATTCTGGATGAATTCTGTGCCACCTGCGGGTGCCACCGCAAACATGCCATCAGGGTTCTCAAGAGATTCAAGCGCTTTACCAAACCAAAGGCAAAGAGACGAGGGAAACCTCCCGTTTATCAGAATGAAGCAGTCCGTAAGCCCCTTAAAGAAATCTGGCTGAAAGCTAATCTTCCCTGCTCAAAGCGCCTCAAAGCCATCCTGCCGATCTGGCTTCCCGGATATGTGCAACTCTTCGGCGAACTCTCTGAGGATGTTATCAATGCCTTGCTGAAAATCTCTCCTCCAACAATAGACAGGATTCTGAAGCCTGTCCGGATCCATTACACAAAACGGGGCCGGTCTACCACAAAACCAGGAACCCTCTTACGGAAACAAATCCCCATCAAAACCAATCAATGGGACGAGTCACGCCCAGGCTTTCTCGAAGCCGACACGGTTGCTCATTGCGGCGATTCCGTCTCCGGAATGTACGCCAATACCGTTGACTTCGTAGATATTGCTACCGGTTGGACCGAACAGCGTGCCGTATGGGGAAAGGGTGAAACAGGAGTCCTGGAACAAATTAAAAACATAGAGAAAACAATCCCGTTCCCCGTGCTCGGCTTCGATTGTGATAATGGAGGTGAGTTCCTCAACTATCTCACCTCCAAAGACACTTTACCGAACGAAAACAACCCGTCCAGTTCACCAGAAGCAGGGCCTATCACAAAGATGACAATGCCCATATAGAACAGAAAAACTGGACGCACATAAGACAGTGGATTGGATATGATCGCCTGGACAATCCCAGAGTCGTACCTCTGCTTAACAACCTCTATACCAAAGAATGGAGACTCTTTCACAACTTCTTCTGCCCCTCAGTAAAACTCATCGCAAAAGAAAGAATCGGATCTAAAACCATCAAGCGCCATGATCCTCCCAAAACACCTTGCCAGAGAATCATGGATTCTCCTCATATCCAGAAATCGGTCAAAAACTCCCTCTCCAAACAACTTGAAAACCTCAACCCTTTTCTGCTAAGAAAAATCATGGATAAGAAACTGAAGAAAATATTCTCCATTAACAACAAAACCCGG
>JBAZOY010000126.1:0-4476 GCA_041648505.1 Syntrophales bacterium
ATATCCCAATTGAAACATTAAAGATTATCGGCGGGGCTTCTCACGCCCGCTGGACCCTTATTGAGAACATGAGTATATATCATTGTCGTTTTCAAATCTTTATGGCCAAGCAGCTCCTGAACAGTTCGAATGTCATAACCATATTCGAGAGAATGTGCAGCAAAGGAATGGCGAAAGGTACAGCCAGACCAAGTGTTTGACGATACCCGTCTTGTGCAAACTCCGGCACGGCGGCTATATTGACGTGAGTGAGGCGCTTCACGCAAGAGATCGAGGAGTCTCGGTTTTCCACGGATTATCTGAACAGGCGGGACATAGATTGTTGTAGCAACCGGGTGTGTCCTGTATCTAAGGACACTTGGCACCGGCATTCTCGACTCGTTCATTCTACTGCCCCCTCATGTGTTGCGAAGGTTTGCGACTGAATAAGAGGAATTGTGGTATAATTTTTAAAAATCAGCCAAGACGCAACGTTACTAAAACACTTATTGTTTTGTTTGTCAATGGTTTTAATAGGTTAAACGCTTATATTAAGGGCACCTTTATAAGGTGGGGCGGTTATTTTCTGGCTTATATTGCAAAGGAAGCGAACTTCAGAATTAACGCAGATACTGTTTTATATGTCATGCACCACCGGTGCAGGAGAAAAATATGATTCAGGTGGTGGAGTTGGGGTTTTTTGGACTATTGACTTTTTTACCCTGATATCATAAGAATATTGTACTCTTTAAAATTGTTAACTAGTTTATATTCGCGAGGAATACCTTGAGATGATTGCCCGTATAAGCGGCACCTTAATTTATAAACGCGCAACCTATGTAATCGTTGATGTCCAAGGGATAGGGTACCGTGTTTTTGTCCCTTTAACGACATTCTATGAGCTTCCTGGCATTGGTCAACCCATTGATTTAAATATTCATACCCATGTTAAACAGGATTCAATAAATCTTTTTGGATTTCATACCCACGAAGAAAGGGATATCTTTCAGCTGATGATTTCGGTATCCGGTATTGGACCGAAGCTGGCCATTAATATTCTTTCGGGTATCTCTGTAAGAGAGTTGATCAGGGCTGTTTCTAATGAAAATCTGGGTTGCCTGCTGAACATACCCGGGGTGGGGAAAAAGATGGCCCAGAGATTGGTCCTTGAGCTTAGAGATAAAGTAACGAAGCTCACCCTGGATGAGGTGGTAAATGAATCCGTCGTTAAGATGACAGCAGATGAAATGATAAAAGAAGACGCAATGTCAGCCCTGGTTAATCTTGGATATAAAAACAATAAGGCTAAAGAAATCCTCGATAAGGTTATTAATGAGACTGAAGAGGCATTAACCCTGGATGTTCTCTTAAAGAAGGCGCTGAAAATATTAGCCGCTTGAGCTGAAATCGTCCATGAATATGTTATAAGCCATATCTGCGATGTCATATGGCAAAGGATGTTTAATGAATACCGTAAAGAAGAATGATAATATCCTGTCTCCGACGAATATAGAAGAGGAAACAGGTTATGACTATTCTCTCCGGCCGAAAAGCTTTGCGGAGTATGTGGGACAGGAAAAGATCAAGAATAACCTTGCTGTCTTCATCGAGGCTGCAAAGCAGAGAAATGAGGTTCTTGATCATGTTCTCCTCTATGGTCCCCCCGGTCTCGGGAAAACCACCCTTGCCTATATTGTAGCCCGAGAAATGAGGGTTGATATCAAAGTAACCTCGGGTCCTGTAATTGATCGTCCGGGAGATCTGGCGGCAATCCTGACTAATCTGCAGGAACATAATATTCTCTTTATTGATGAGATTCACAGGCTTTCCCATGTCGTTGAGGAGATAATATACCCCGCTATGGAAGAATATCATCTCCATATCCTTATAGGTCAGGGACCGGCGGCACGTTCCATGAAACTGGAGATACCGAAGTTTACCTTGATAGGTGCAACAACAAAGGCCGGACTGCTGACCTCACCCTTGCGTGATAGATTCGGTATGAGTTTCCGGTTAGAGTTTTACACCCCTTCCGAACTTTCCTCTATTATCAAAAGATCGGCAAAGATACTGAAAGTTGTCCTCGATGATGAAGGGGCTTATGAACTGGCGCGGCGTTCACGTGGGACCCCCCGGATAGCAAACCGCCTTTTAAGAAGAGTGAGGGATTTTGCTCAGGTAGAAGCAAAGAAAGTAATAGATCTGAAAATGGTTGTTCATGCCCTGGAAATGTTGGAGGTAGATCATAAGGGATTTGATTACATGGATCGAAAGATCCTGCTGACGTTGATTGATAAGTTCAACGGGGGCCCCGTGGGAATTGACAATCTGTCGTCTGCCATTGGTGAGGAAAAGACCACGATCGAAGATATCTATGAACCATACCTGATTCAGGAAGGTTACCTCCAGAGAACGGCAAGGGGAAGGCTGGCCACGAAAATGGCCTACGAACATTTCGGAAAACCATGGACAGAGTCTAACCAGAAGGATCTCTTCTCTTCTTTAAGCAACCCCTGAATGTCGGCTCATTTTTTCGTGATCCGGCTTGGCATAATTTGAGCAAATCAATTTATACATCAGAGATGAATCCGGTGAAAATTCTATTACATATCTGCTGTGCTCCCTGTACAATATATCCCTTAAAGATACTGAGGCAGGAGGGATATGATGTTTCCGGCCTGTTTTATAATCCCAATATCCATCCTTATCTCGAATATAAGAGGCGCCTCGATACCTTGAAAGAGTATGCCTGCAAGGAAGAGTTAAATGTTACCTGTACGGAGGAATATCACCTGGAAGATTTCCTGAGAAATGTTGTGTTCAGGGAAAAAGATAGATGCCGGTATTGCTACTACACACGTTTAAGGTATGCCGCTGATATTGCGAGGGCAGAACGGTTCGATGTATTTACGACAACCCTGCTCTACAGTAAATACCAAGATCATGAGATGATTAAAACGATTGGTGAAAGCCTGGCAAAGGAGTACGGCCTGAAGTTTTACTATCATGACTTTCGAGAAGGCTGGGCAGAGGGGATAAAAATTTCCCGTGAGCTTATGATGTACAGGCAGCCATATTGCGGTTGTATCTATAGTGAGAAGGAGAGGTTTTATCGTAGTCCTGAGGCTAAATGAAGTGAGTCGGTAAGCTGTAAAATAAGAATTTCTTGAAAAGTGTGTCTCTCCTGACACAGGTGATGAAAATTTCATACTTATTTTTCAGTTACGATAACCAGATGTTCAATAAAAATCCTGTATTTTCAATGTATTATACAGTTTGGCGCAGTAAGGTATGAAATTTGCTTACTTAAAGGGACTCTTAAAGGGACTCTTCTAAAAGGAAGCCTTTAAGTCACTTCTTGGGTCTTTAAATATGACTATATGTTTACAGCGCACAATTAAACAGGAAATAGGATGTGGAAGTGTTGGTTTACACTCGGGTAGAAAGGTCAATATGACCATTAAACCCGGTGCGGTTGATGAGGGAATTGTTTTTGTGCGCCGTGATATGCCGGGTAATAACAAGATAAAGGCTTCCATGGAAAATGTTTCTGATACCACATTGGCAACAACCATTGGTACAAATGGGCTCAGGGTTTCAACTATCGAACACCTGCTTTCCGCTTTCAGCGGTTTAGGCATTGATAATGCCGTTGTGGAGATTGATACGTATGAAGTCCCCGCAATGGATGGAAGTGCCCTTCCTTTTGTTGATATGTTGAAGAACGCTGGTATGGAAGTTCAAGGCGGGCCCAGAAAATGGTTGGCTGTCAGGAAAAAAGTCCGTGTTTCTGACGGTTCGGGTTCGGCTATGTTTTTACCCTCTCAGGAGTTCGAGATCACTTACAAGATTGACTTTGAACATCCTCTTATCAGCCGGCAATCTTATCATCTGGTCCTTTCTGAAGCGACTTATGAAAGAGAAATCTGCGCGGCACGAACATTTGGCTTTCTGAAAGACGTTGAGTATCTCCAGGCAAAGGGGCTGGCACTTGGTGGTTCTTTAAAAAATGCTGTTGTTCTTAATGACGAGAAGGTGATCAATAAAGAAGGGCTTAGATACCCTGATGAATTTGTGAAGCATAAAATCCTCGATGCCATAGGAGACTTGTCACTACTTGGTATGCCGATAATCGGTCATTTTGTTGCTTATAAATCGGGGCATAAATTGAACAATCTTCTCCTTAAAGAGCTTTTAGCTCACAAAGAGAATTGGAGTCTCGTAACTTCTCGCAAGGATGAAGTCTTAGGCAACTTCATATCCGATGATATCCTACCTTTCAGGAACATCAGCGCTGTTTGTTCTTAGTTATCTTCCGTATAAATCAAAAAAATCTTTTCTTCTCCCTCCTTCCTTAAATTGGCAGTCGCTATAAATTGGACTGTTAGCAACAAATAGATTTGTCCGGTTTAGTAGCAAATGAATTGTCCGCTTTTACTGTCCGGGAGAATCCGGGACTCATGATTCTTATCGGGACAGGTGACGAGCGGCGGAGTT
>JBAZOY010000127.1:0-4470 GCA_041648505.1 Syntrophales bacterium
GCTGATACGGCAGCCAATCTGCAGTCCAATGAAATGGTGCGCAAGGTCTACATGGGTGAAGCATAGTTGACAGCTTCGTAAAAAGTCATTCTGTCCGCCGCGGCGGACGCTTCATCTTTCGTCATTGCAGCGTACCAACAAGTACGCTTCATTCCTCAAGATTCGCGCGCCTTGCATAATGAGCTTTTTACTTTGCCGTCTGAATGATGGTTTTCATAAATGTTTGTGCGTCGAGTTTAGCGATTCCCAAGTGCCAGCTTAACGCCAAAACCTATCAGAGCCACGCCCGCGAGGCGCGTCGCTAATTTGCGCGCATATGGCAGAGCCGAGAGCTTGCGCGCTACCACGTTACCGATGAAGACTAGTCCAGCCTGGTAAAAAAAGCTAATGACGGTAACGTGCGCCATCATGATTCCCAGCGTTACAGGCGATGCGTCAGCCCGCAGAAAAAGCGGAAAGAACGCCACGAAGAACAGGACTACCTTGGGATTGGTGAGACTGACAGTGAACGCCTGACGAAAATATACCGAACCGCTTTTTACCTGTTCTTCGATGTTTCCGCCGCTATCAACAGGGGTACGTATCAGTTGAAAACCCATCCAGCAAATGTACGCTGCGCCGAACCATTGAAGCCCCCGAAACAGAAAGGGGTTGGCATTCATGACTGCGGCCAGACCAACAACGGCGGCGACCATATATACGAAGTCACCAACCAGGGTACCAAAAACCGAACCGAGCCCGGCGCCAATGCCATTACGCGCAGTGGCGTTGAGAATGACGAGTGTGCCTGCCCCCGGGATTAACTGGAACACGAGAATTGCGGCCACAAAACTTGCGTAGTTCTGGATCTCAAACACGATTCAATCTCCTTTTTGATGCCGAAGATTTCAGCCTCCGGTTCACCCGTCTGTTATTCTCTGATTCTTTATCATTTCCTTAACAAGGTCATGCTTGGATAACGTTTTGCGAAAAACTTCATCAAAAGCTGACGGAAGATGATTATTCAAAACCTCTACGCCTTCTTCAGTAATACCGCCTTTGGTTGCTACCCTTCTTATCAACTCTGAAAAGCAAATCCTCTTTTCTGCCATAAGTTTTGCAGTGCCGAATAACGTTGATACGACCATCCTTTGGGCGACATCGGATTGAATTTCACTATGCCTGAGACCGGCCCGGACAAAACAATCAAAAATTGCGGCAATCATTCCCGGAGCACAGCTTGTAAAGTCAGCTGCCACCTCAAAATCATTTTCCCTGACATGGACAACCCTGCTTATTGCACCAAGCAGTTTTTCAAGGTACTCCATTCTATCCCTTGTCACTTTTGGGTTATGGCAAACCAAAGATATGCCTTCCCTGACTTCTGAAGTTATACTTGGAATGACCTTCGTTACCTGTCCCGGAAACCGGCTTTCGATATCGTTTATTGTGACACAACCGGCAATAGAAACAAGATGCGTTGAGCTCGTCAAATCACCCTTTATTTCGTTCAAAACATGCAGTACATCCAAAGGCCTCACACAGACGAATAACAAATCAGATTCTCTCGCAACTTTCCGGTTGTCAGTTGTGATAGTAATGCCCTTCCATTTTTGAACCAGATTTTCAATTTTAGTCATGGTTCGGTTGGAAATGACAGTCTCTTCGGACGCAAGAACCCCTGACTCCAGGAATCCGTTGATCAGCATGCTTCCCATGCTGCCGTATCCGATAAAACCGTTTTTCTTCATTGTAATTCCTTCTTGAGTATAATGACACGGTTCATCCCGTTTTGTGTGAGACTTCGCCTGACAAGACCCCGACATACTCTGACTGTTACAGGGGAAGTTCAGTTCCTATCCCCTGTTCTCCGGCCTTCTTGTAAATCAGAATTGCTGTTGCCATGTCGTCCAGTGCAATACCGAGATTGATGCAGATCGTACGCTCTTCGGCTTTCTCTCTTCCAGGTTTCCTGCCTGAAACAATCGCGCCCAAATCGGCATAGGGCTGTGGGGTGTTTTTGAAATAGCCGATTTTGCGATAGTACTCCATCTGGTCTATATCATCGGTTGCCAGCTTGTCGGCTTGTTTCAGTGCTTCGCCTTTCCAATATGAATCGAAATCTACAGGAGAAGCAAAGGCTCCCTCAGCAAGCCAATCCGCCTCGATCACCGGGGATGGGTTCTCCAGTATCGGGCCGCTTGTAACTACCAAATCCAAACCAACCACCGCTTCCTTCGGGTTCTTAACGACTTCTATGTCGACGTGAACAACCTCCTTCATTTCTTCTGCGAATCGCTGTGCTATTTCCGGGTAAATATCGAATGCTTTGACTTTGGTAATCTTGAACAAACATGCCAATGCTTCAAGATTATTTCTACCCTGAACGCCGCAGGCCAGAATACCAACGGAGGAGCTTTCCCTGCGTGCCAGATATTTTGCAGCTATGGCGGTTGCCGCGCCGGTGCGTCGTGCGGTGATCCATGTTGCATCCATTATCGCGATAGGCATACCGGTTTCGGGGTCGTTCAGGATAAGTAGTCCGTTAATGTAGGGGAGTTTCTTCTTTTGATTTTCAGGATATCCGGAGATCCATTTCACACCTGCTGCCTTCATGTTCGGTATATATGCAGGCATCGCGTGGATGAACGCATTTGCGCGCGTGTGGATTCCGGGTTTGGGAGGCATTTCAACCCGGCCTTCTCCCTTCTCGCGAAACATGTTATTCAACGCATCGATAATATCCGACATCGGCAGATTCAGAGTTTCCACGTCTTTTCGGCTTAAGTACAGCACTGTGTTTGCATTCACTTCTTCTCTCCTTTTTTTCGTTCATTTATTTCTGTGCCGTGATCATACAATATGTCTCCGATATCATAATTATACAGGAAATGGCAATAATGATTAAGGACTGACAGTGATTCCCGTATTCGGCCCGTCCCCTGTCAAGCGTCCGGGTATGGTGCATTGCTGTCAGGGTTGACCTGTCGAAGTCCCCGAAACAGGCATTCTTGGAGCCTGAGGATGGGGTGAAGGGCAGTAGCATCACCGGGATGAGGATATCTGGAGGCGAAGCGCAGCAGAAAGCTTCCCGGGGGAATCTTCAATAACATAACAGATAATATATTATACTTAAAAAGTCTAAAGTATCTGTGGTATATATACGGTCATTTGGGTTAACTGAAAGGATAAATCATGGAGAAAAAGGTTGTATTGATAACCGGCGCTTCATCGGGCATAGGAAATGCTGCGGCAATATACCTGCTTGAAAAGGGTCACAATGTTTACGGGGCAAGTCGCACCGCTGCAACAGGAACCTTTTCTTTTAAAACATTACAGATGGATGTAAACAATGACGATTCGGTAAATGATGCAATCAGCCGGATTATGAATATGGAAGGCAAGATCGATGTCTTGATAAACTGTGCGGGATTCGGACTTGCCGGGTCAATTGAAGACACTTCTGTTGATGAGGCGAAAGGGCTGTTCGAAACGAATTTTTTCGGCGTTTTCCGGGTATGCAAAGCAGTTATTCCCGGAATGCGGAATCAGAAATCAGGATTAATAATAAACATCGGATCCCTTGCCGGTCTGATTTCCATACCTTTTCAGGCCTTTTACAGCTCAAGCAAATATGCCATCGAATCCTTAACAGAGGCATTGAGAATTGAACTGCTTCCCTTCGGGATCAGGGTTGTCCTGATAGAGCCCGGAGATTTTAAAACAGGATTTACCGTAAACCGCAAAAAAGCCGCCCAATCGGAAATAAATAATACTTACAGGGAAAATTTTTCAAAAGCCATTTCGATAATGGAACAAGATGAATCAAACGGCCCGTCGCCCGTCATAATAGCAGAGCTGATCGGTCGAATAATGGATAACCCTTCCCCGCGCTTAAGATATGCGATCTGCAAACTTAGCCAGATACTGCCTGTAAAATTCCGATATTTTCTTCCCCACAAACTTTCGGAATATCTTCTGATGAAATATTATGGGCTATAATGATTACCTTTCCGAATGCTGAGTATGCTGGTGTTCGCATTTCTCTTATCGTGATCTGAGTTTTTCAAGAGCTACACCTGCTTCCGGCGCCAGTTTAATAAAACCGGCCAGAATATAGCAAACGTAATCCTCACAAACTGCACAATTATCAATTCTTTTTGGTACGCAACATCGGCGGATCTCACACATATTACAATGAAAGAATCTCCGCCCATCCGATTTGCATCCGTCACAATTTATTTGTTCCGGCATAATTTCCGCCCGGTATAATTCGGACCATTTTTGTGCCGTCGCATCTCTCTCGCTGTCACTATTTTCCTGCGTTGCGAGATATGCATCACATTTCGAACAATTTAATCCACAATAAGCGATCATTTTCCCTCCCTTGAACAATGAACTACCCCGCAGCAGAGCTGCGAGGTATCTGGAATACAGAATACAGTAGTCAGAAGTCAGAATTTTTTTTGAAGATATTTTAATCCCCCTTCT
>JBAZOY010000128.1:0-4453 GCA_041648505.1 Syntrophales bacterium
GGAATCGAAGCAGAACAGGAGCAGGTTCTCCTTTAGTCAGGATGATGGGAAATATCGTGCCAGCTCCGACTTTGATTTGGCTTCCGCGCGCAAGGATCTCAGAAAAATAGAACTCAAGAGGCGGAAGCTGAACGGTGCCATCCAGCGGGCAAACTTCAATCATTTCATTGATCTTAATGAAGAATCGGTTAATCTCAGCGAGGCATTAGAGGCGCGCAAGGCATTGAATGAACAGATTGGTGAATTCCATAATCAGGTGGTATCTTCATCTTGCCAGAAAGTTATTTACAAGGAAGGTCGCGATATTGTTGAGGAGAATGAAATATCTTACGCAGATGCCGTCAAAAATCTCGAACAGGCCAGATTAGCCTTCCGGGAACTGAACAGAAAACTCAGATTAGCCTCCTTTGAGACGGCGGTAGATTTTCAAGATGAATGAATCAGGGTGAATATTTGGAGACAGGGGAGCAAGTGCGAATGCTTTGGCGACGAAGCATAGCCCAGACCAGAGCTTCTGAGAGAGCTTATATTTGAGGGGCTGACGACTCATACTGTCCGGAAAAGCAACATAAACGGTAGCAAAAAACCATACAGCAAGCTTAACAAGAAAGCATTATAGCAGTATGGCTCCGCGTCTCCACTCCCCGCAAAACGCTAAATTGTAAAGACCTGACCCCAAACCCCACGATTTCCCTTGACACCAAGGCGGGTTGTGTGTACATTGGTCGTACATTAATATAAGAGACCAGGAGGTCATTATGGCAACATCCACAATAACGGCAAAAGCAAACCTTTCCCGCAAGCGGTCGTCCGCCGTGCGCTCTGGCAGGTTGGGGCTGCGCACGACGCCGGTGCAGGCCGCCCTGATCCAGCGCGCTGCCGCTGCGACGAGGAAGAGTGTTACCGAATTTGTTCTGAGCAGCGTTTGTGAAAAGGCGGAACAAACCCTTTTGGATCAACGGCTTTTCATGGTTGATGAGCAGACCTGGCTGGCGTTTCAAGACGCCCTCGAAAGACCGGCGCAGGTGAAGAAGGGCATGCAGTCGCTCATTGCAGAACCGGCGATCTGGGAAAAATAGGATGACCGAAACGACTCCGGATGCAGCGCCCTATGCGGCCCCGGCGCTGCTTTCAGAAGAGCATGACTGCGAAGGTTTCGATTGCGGCCATGCCCTGCTCAACGATTGGCTGCGACGCTATGCATTTCAGAATCAACAGGCCAATGCAGTTAGGACCTTTGTCGTTTGCCGTGATCAGGAACGCCGGGTTATCGGCTATTACAGCCTGGCGGTTGGGGCGGTGGATAACGCCGCCGCGCCCGCTCGCATCCGGAAGGGACTGGCGCGGCATCCCATTCCGGTGATGGTCCTGGCCCGACTGGCCGTTGATATACATCATCAGGGGAAAAAAATCGGGCGGGGTTTACTGAAAGATGCCGTTCTGCGGACGCTTCAGGCCGCCGAAATCGCCGGTATCCGTGCGATTTTTGTCCACGCGAAGGACGATCGGGCGCGCGGTTTTTATGAACGCTTTGGTTTCGAACCTTCTCCCATCCATCCCCTGCAGCTCATGCTGCTGATCAAGGATTGTCGCCCGCCCCCCGCAAAACGCTAAATTTCAAGACCTGACCCCCATTCGGGTGTTCGGGGACATGATCATGCTGAGCGAACACACCGGCAGGCAATGCCGCAGAAGTTCCCGTGTATGACGACTTGCAAACGAGCGATACAGAGACATCCATCGAGTTGAACTTTGCGGTTTTGAAGTTCAAGCACACGGTAAAGAAGAAAAAATAAGAACAAATGCTGTGCACGCTCAGCACGAACGTATTCGTTCCTCGACAAGCGTATCAAATCCCGCCACACGGCCAATGCGGTTTTGAAACAAGCTGGCTTACCAAAACAATTCTAATTGTAAATCGAATCGGAGAACAAACGCTGTGCACGCTCAGCACGAACGTCACGCATTCGCACTTTACTTACGTTGAAAATTTGATTATACATCTATAGACTTTTATTTATGTAAATTTTATCCTTGGAGGACAACTATGCAGGATCTATTAAACCGTATCACCTTTAATAAAGAGGTTCTTTGTGGAAAACCTCTTATTCGCGGCCTGAGGATATCTGTTGAAATGATATTGGAGCTACTGGCCAGAGGGGCTGCAGAAGAAGAGATCCTACAAGACTATCCACTACTTGAACCGGATGATCTCCGTGCTGCATTGCTCTACGCTCATCATATGGTTGCCAGAGAGAATGTTTTTGATCGGGTCGCTGCTGGATAAACGCTATGAATTTCTTGTTGGATGTCAACGCAAGTGGGATTGTAGCTCGTTGGTTGATTCAGCTCGGGCATGACGTAGCCGAGGTCGGCCAGAAGGACCCAAGAATGAGCGACAATGAGATTTTGGGCTGGGCTGTGAAGGAGCGCAGAATTATTATTACGACCGACAACGATTTTGAGGAAATGATCTGGCGACAAGGGAAGCCGCATTGTGGTGTCTTACGTTTGGAAAACCTGCCAAGATCTGAGAGAATAGTGCTTTTGCGCGATGTGCTTGATTGTCATAGCCGGGATTTGGAATCCGGAGCTATTGTCATTGCATTAAGCACGAAGTTTCGTGTTAGAAAACCGCAACAGGGAATGAATTTATCTTAACGAAACCAGCGCTTAAATCTCTGTGCCTTTTCCTTTGTCAATCAAAACTCAAAACCCGACACTCAAAACGGTCTTTATTTTAACTGAGCACGCTCAGCACGAACGTTCCCAAGTCGTTCCCCTTATAGAATGGAGGTAGTAATATGATAATTAAATACATTAATAGCGCCATGAGCAAAGCCGTTTACGATAAGCTTGAAGACGGATCTTTTTCCGGGAAGATTCCTCAATGTCCTGGCGTAATAGCCTTTGGTGAAACTCTTTATCAATGTGAGCGGGAGTTGAAAGCCTCTCTTGAAGGATGGCTTATTGTGAAGATTAGATATGGGGATAAATTGCCGGTTATAGGCAAGGTCAACCTGAATAAGAAAATGCCCACTTTTCATGTTGAGACGGCTGCAGTTCATGGGTAAATGGAATCCGTGTAAACGAAGAGATTTTATCAGGAAGCTTAGGAAATTCGGTTTTCAGCGACCTGAGCCTGGTGGCAGGCATCACTACATGCGTTATGGAACCTATACTCTCACACTCCCCGGCAATGAAGAATATTCGGTTTCGCAGCTCAAGATGCTTCTCAGGGAAATTGAAGTTGGAATAAATAAGAAATTAACTTTGGATGTGTGGGAGAAGCTTTAAATGTTGTTCATCAAAGGAATTGGAATTGAATTTTTAAATATGATCAACTGATATATTGTCCCCAAGCCCTTCGATAACCTGAAAGGATAACGCTCCCCGCAGGGCGTTGTCCTTTTATCTGATCGTTCACCCGATCAGGTAAAAATCCAAAACAAACCCTTAGCGTCCTTGGCGTCTGCGGTTCAAAGTTATCTTTTCCCTTGCCTTTTATACTCAGGTGGACTATGAAAATAACTCCCTATAATCAGCCGCAAAATTCAACAATCATTATAAATTCTCAAGTGGAAGCGGACAAACCGGTCTGTAATCCACTGGGCCGAGCAGTCATAAAAGAGCGGCAAAAATTGGGCATTCAGTACATTCTTAAGTCGCGTTCACGACGCTGTTTAATTTTGAGAGGTGGAACATGATAATAGAATATTGTCAAAAAGCCATAGAATCGGCTGAATACAAGCATCTGTCGGATGGAACATGGTTTGGCCAGATTTCAGGCTTTAAAGGCGTGTGGGCCAATGGGCGAACAATTGAGCAATGCCGCCGGGAGTTGATTGATGTTTTAGAGGAATGGCTCATTCTAAAGCTAAGAGATGGCGACTTGATTCCGGAAATAGACGGCCTTAAGTTGGAAATACGGCAACTTGCTGTTGCATAGGCGATTATGCCGATTTCCAGAAGAAAACTTATAAATAAGTTCAAAGCATTAGTACCTTAGAAATAATTTTCTGCGCGTTTCTGGCAGAAAATTATTTCGTGAAGGTACTTATCCCGTTTATCGGGGTTAGGTTTCAATGGACCATATTCAGGAGGCAGGCACCAGTTTATGGCCAAAGAAGATCTGAAGGTGAGAATTCCCAACCCGCATCAAAAAGACGAAATATCCGATAGTCTTCTAAATGAGATTCTCCGGCAGGCGGAAATAAGCAATGAGGATTGGGAAAACCCTTGATCGGAAGGCCCCCTGTAATCCTTCGCGTCTTCGCGGTTCATAACACAAAACTCAATACAGCTCGTCGTTTCTTGCTCCTTCTCACTTTTTACCCGTCCCAGGCGGCAGATTGATACTTTAATCACAAGAATTCCTCGCAGCTCTGCTACGGGGAGCTTCATTCCGACTGTAGAAGAGAATCCGGTTGGTCCTAAAAAACTCCTGGTAACT
>JBAZOY010000129.1:0-4420 GCA_041648505.1 Syntrophales bacterium
ACATTCAATAGCTGTGTCAATGAGTCTCCGGCAAAGGTCTTCGCTCAGGGTCGGTGTAATATGGACAGGTTCTATGGAAAATATGGTCGGCCCGCTGGGAAGCATGATAAAGTCATGTGGAACAACAATCATTCCCGGTTTCAGTTCTTTCTTAAGTGAACCGGTGGAATTGATACCGATTACCTCTATAACTCCCAAGTCTTTCAATGCTTTCAAATTGGCCTGATGATTGATCAAATGGGGAAGGATGTAACATAGGCACTCTTTACCGTGCCTTGGTATAAAGGCAACCTTATCGGACAGGAAGACAATGGCATGGCCAAATTCATTTTCCATCATCCTTTCCTCCAGAGAAGAAAAAACCTCCCTCTTCTCCCGAAAAACTGTACCGGCTATGATACCAAGACGTTTCATAAACCCTTATAATAATATATACTTCAGGCATGACAAATCAAAAGCAAACGTACATCGCCGCTGTGGCAGCAAGGTACTCTATGAAAATCATAACAGATTCACGGGAATCTGTCAAAGAATCGGTCATTCTGCGGAAATTTACCAATCAGGCTTACATATTGGATTAAAAGCCTTTTTCGTCACGCTTAAATTGGTTCCGGAAAAAATATTAATTCACCGGAGGGAGTATGTTTTCCCGTTCAAAGGTTCGCAAATATGATTTGACAGCAGAGAGCTTAGTGTGGCATAGAATATAAGCAGATTAAAAAAGGAGGTGTGAGAAATGGAAAAGGAAAGCCCTTTGATTCATCTCACCGAGAGCAATTTTGATGAGGAAATTCTTAAATCGGAAAAGCCGGCCCTGGTTGATTTCTGGGCTCCCTGGTGTGGTCCCTGTAAGATGATAGGTCCAATTGTCGAAGGCATTGCAGAGGAATACAGAGATCTTGTTAAGGTTACGAAACTTAATGTGGATGACAATCCTAATAAAGCGGCGACATATGGGATTAAGAGTATACCAACTCTTCTTCTGTTTAAGGATGGTAAAGTGTTGGATACAATTGTTGGTCTTGTATCGAAGGATCGTCTGGTAGAATTTATCAAAAAGGGTTTATAATCAATTAAAAATAAAAAAGGCTGCCGATTTTTTTATCACTCGCCCTTTGCTTAGGTAGGCATCGCTTTTATGACCTATGAAAGGATTATGGATTGTGTATCGTAAGAAATTTTTCCTGTTTATCCTTGTTCTGATGTTTTCTCTGTCCGGTTGTGCCTGGTGGAAACGTACCGATACTACCAAGAACACACCTGAAGCTCTCTACCAGAGGGGATACGGTTATTATCAGAAGGGTACTTACTATAAGGCTATCGAATTTTTTGAAAGGGTAAAAGAAGAATATCCTTTAAGCCAGCTGGCCATACTTGCCGAAATAGGCATCGCCGATGCCCATTTCAGTCAAGGTAAATATACGGAAGCTGAAATGGCCTATAATGATTTCATCAACCTTCATCCGACGAATGAAAATCTTCCTTATATGATATATCAGCTCGGTATGTGCCATTACAAACAGATGGCCAGTATTGACAGGGATCAGACAGAAACACTGAAGGCCCGGAAAGAATTTGAAAGATTGATGTCCCGTTTTCCCGGCAGTAAATTTTCTTTTCTGGCAGAAAAAAAGCTGAGGGATTGTGAAAAAAAAATTGGTGAACACGAGTTCTACGTAGGATGCTTCTATTTCAAGATGAAGAAGTATGGCGCAGCGTTGAAGAGGTTTGAAATAATTACAAGTGACTATCCAAACCTTGGGCTGGATTATAAGGTAAGTTATTTTATCAGCGAAACTAAAAAACATCTTGCCGAAAAAGAAACCCAAGGAAAATCATCTGATGTCCCCCCCCCTACCCAAAATCCGTGGTCTTTCTGGTGAGAAAAATTTTTTATACATTAGAGGGACTGGATCTGCTCTCACGCGAATAATTTTGCTCTAGTCTGAAAGGGGAGAATAATGAAAAGAAGTGTTACCTTGGCCGTTACGGGAAAGGGAGGAACGGGAAAGACCGTTATTTCCTCAATAATTATTTCGCTTCTTTCCCAGCAGGATGGTCCTCCAAAGATTCTGGCTGTAGATGCCGATCCGGCCATGAGTCTCAGTCCAGCCCTCGGAATCAAGGTTAGGAAAACCGTGGGAGACATCCGGGAAGAAGTCTACAGGGACACCCTGCAACCCACGCCAAGCACTGTTGCACTGGATCTAATGATAGAAAATAAGCTCTGGGATATAGTGGAAAAAACGCCTGACTTTCATTTTTTCTCGGTGGGACGCCCCGAAGGACCAGGGTGTTATTGTCTCATAAATGATATGGTGCGCCACATGCTTGACAGAATCTATGAAAAATTCGATTATACTGTCATCGATTGCGAGGCAGGACTGGAGCACATAAGTCGCCGTACCATACGTAATATGGATTTTCTTTTCTTGGTTACGGATCCTACAAAAAGGGGGCTGGAAACAGCAAAGGCGATCGAAGTACTGGCCAAGAAATTAGAAGTAAGATTCGCAAAATCGTGCCTTATTGTCAATAAGGTAACCGGGCTGGACGAGGATTTTTGCCGCGAATCAGGCATGGACATTACGGCTACTATACCGATGGATGAAAACATAACCAGATTCGACCGGGAGGGAAAATCGTTTCTTTATCTACCTGACAATTCTCCTGCCGTTCTTGCCGTACGGGAAATCATGGACAAAACTGTTTTCTCAATACGGAGGAGTTAAGATATGGATAACGTATTAATACGGATATTTGATAATCTTACCTCCTATATTTCGGAGTATCAAGTCTTATCTGAAACGGAGATCAGGCAGGCGATAAAATCAGAGATAGAGAAGCTGGACAAGGAGAGCAAGAAAAGATTAGGAGAACAATTAGAAGGCGACCCCGTGGAGGCAATATTAGAGAGCCTGGTTTCCAGCCCCATGTCTGTATTCTCCCCATCTCTGGTAAAGAGGGATTACCTTGAAGAGACCTTTTACACCCCGCATGTCCACAGGTCCTTCATGGATGAGATGGAACAGGCGTTCAAGAGATTAATAAATAAAAGGGCTTCTACCATACTGCCCCGGCTGGAAATGGTAATCTCCGGCTTTTTAGGAAAAGCGGGCTATACATCATTCACTACCTCTAACCATGATGAACCGGTGGACTCAAGGGAACTTACAGCAACAAAAGGTGATAGCTCTCTTCGCTTGCTTCTTCTTCCCACTATTGCATTTGCTCATCAGTGTCGGGACCGCGCTGATATAATCGTTGTTCCTACAGAAAATACCCCTGCATTATTCGTCCGTTTTTATCGAGAACAAAATCTTGAGGGGATAGATACCCATGACATCAAGATGTGGGTGGTGGATTCAGATAAAGCCACGGTAAGTCCATTTCTCGGTGACTGTGCCGATAAAGAGATCACCCGGAACTTTGATAACCCCGAACTGAAAGAAAAAATGGGCCAATATTTCCGGTCTATGAAGCTATGACACTGACTTCCTTATCCGCAAAATAGCCATCTGTACACATTTTTCCATTCCACAAGATGTATCCAATACAATGTGACTCCTTGGTGGGATTTCCTGGATTTCGTCAAAATCACCTTTCTGGGTCTGGAATATTTCCCATCTTCCGTCTGAGACTTCGGAAGGTTCTGACATCCTCAGATGAAGGTACTCGGCAATGACTTCTTCCGGACAAATACACTCAATGACAAAAAAATCGGCAAGTAGCTTCTGCGCAGCTCTAAACGCTTTCATTCGCTCCTCGCGTCTTTTATAAGAAGCATCGATGATGACTGATCTACCCTGCTTGAGCTCCTCACAAGCTATGACAAGAGCCTTTTCATAAGTCTTTAAGGATATCTCATCTGAATATATACCTTTACCGAAATTCTCGTAATGGTGTTCTGTCGGAGCGATATTGAGAATCTCTTTTCGGACAACATCGGTGCGAATGACCTCAGCACCAAGGCGGGGGGCAATATCTCCGGCCAACGTACTCTTTCCCGTTCCCATGAGTCCTGCCATCAGGATCAGGGTAGGTTGTTCTAATCGGGCAGCATAGGTATAAGCCAGATCAAAATACCGTGAGGCGGTCTTTATCAGTTCCCGCTGAGCCTCCTGTGCAATGTTTTTATCATCTATCATAAAACTTGTGACCTTAGCCCGCACATAGGCGTAGTAGCATTTGTAAAAATTCAGAATGGTTTTTATATCATCATCGTTAGCATATTCGATATAAGCTTTGACAAAGGTATCGGCGTATGCCGGATAGCCATTGTAGTCTAAATCCATGGCGAGAAAAGCAACTTCGGCAGCGACATCCTCGAATCTAAAACGTTCGTTGAACTCGATACAATCGAATATTATGATGTTATCGGTGATGCATACATGTTCAAGGTGCAGGTCTCCATGGCAAT
>JBAZOY010000130.1:0-4283 GCA_041648505.1 Syntrophales bacterium
CGGATTCCCTGAGCATGAGGATCGCCGCCTCATTGCATGCCCATTTCAGATGGTGGTTTCCGATTTTGCCGTTTGATTTACCGGCCCATTTACCGTCTGATGTTTTGACCGGTTTAATCAACCGGGCATAAGAAGAGAAATCCTGGACGGAAGGGAACCGTTTGATATCTTGAATTTCGTAAAGAAAGACAAGCGCCAGGATCAGACCGACACCGGGGATCGACCTGAGCAAGTATAGCGTGAGGTAATCATGCTGTTCGGCGGTTTTTTCAATATGCCATTCCAGCTGATTTAAGATTTCAGTCATGACCTCCGGCAAAGCCGGAGGCTTGAAATTATGAACCGCTCAAAGCGGATTGAAAATACTGAACCACCTGAAGGTGGTTATTCTTCAAACATACTCTGTTGATCAAGACGACGATCTTCCACCTCCTGTCGCCTGATATAATCGCGGACTGTTTTCTCATCCGCACCAACTGTAGACACAAAGTAACCCCGAGCCCAGAAATGCTGACCCGTAAAATTCTTTTTCCGCCCCATATATGTCCTGGCTATCTGAATGGCACTTTTGCCTTTCAGGTAACCTACTACCTGAGAAACCGCATACTTGGGTGGTATCGAAATCAGCATGTGTATATGATCGGGCAGAAGATGCCCCTCGATCACTTGACACTCCTTTTGCATTGCGAGATCCCTGAATGTTGAACCCAAATACTTTCGCAATTCCACGTACAATGTCTTCTTCCGATACTTCGGTATCCATACCACATGATACTTGCATTCCCATTTCGTATGGCTTAAACTTTGCACATCTTCCATTATTTGCCTCCCGTGCTGCAAACTTTGAGCGGTTCACAGTCGGGAGGCTTTCTTATATTCCCGGAATTGTCAAACTCCGGGAGTCCCCCGGCATAGCCGGGGGATTACTCAGAGGAATTTAATGAGTCAATCACTGCCAAATCGACTTCGACACTTTTTTGAACTTCATGGTTGTCAAACCTTTCAGCTACTCCTGTGCGGTTATATTTACGTGAGATTTTTTTAGCAAATGCAGGCAGGTTATACTGAGTGTTTGTATTTTGAATATGAGCGACCAATTCGCTGCAACGCCTTGAGATATACATGCGACGTCGTAACAGATCTCTGGTAGCACGCGTTTTAGCCGGATACGGATAAGCGACCGGGAAATTGCCGCCTTTAATCAGCGTGGCAATCTTATAAGAATCGATCTTATCATTTTTTGTTTTGCCACCATGGATGGCTTTCATATATAATGCGTGTCCTAGGATAAAGGGGATGTTGTGTTCATTGCATAAATCCGAGATCCAGTACCAGCAGAAAACGCATTCAACACCGACAACAACATCACTCAGGTATGGTGATATCAGTTCTAAAAGCATTTCCTGGTCTGTTTTAATATTCTGATGTACGAGCACTTTGCCTTTTTGATCGATGATGCAGACATACATTTTACGTGCGTGCAGATCGAT
The DNA here is from genome assembly GCA_041648505.1 of Syntrophales bacterium. Lineage (GTDB taxonomy): Bacteria > Desulfobacterota > Syntrophia > Syntrophales > CG2-30-49-12 > JBAZOY01. The sequence continues at coordinate 1,491 of JBAZOY010000130.1, forward strand.
GCCGCAATAATATCCATGCTGCTTGTTATAAAATCTCATAGTGTGGCCTCCTTTGGGTGAAAGGTTTATGAAATTGTAGTAATTTCAATTGTAACACCTTCATCTGAGGGAAGGCCATAACTAGTATCAACGGCAATCCAGCCGACGCCGAGCATCTGCGGTGGATTTCTTACAAGTTTTGTGGCGGCGTCGGCTGATGCATGACGTTAGGGCAATAAAATTAATACCAAAATTATCTAAATTGTAAGGTATAATGGTAACAAAAATATGTAAAGGGGTTAGTCATGAATAAAGAATATAAAGCGATAATAAAGCAGGAAGGTGATTGGTGGATTGGCTGGATCGAGGAAGTGCCCGGTGTTAACTGTCAAGAACCAACCCATGATGAATTAATATCAAGCCTTCAGATTACCTTAAAAGAGGCTCTTGAATTTAACCGTCAAGATGCACTTGCAGCAGTAGGAGCGGGATATAGGGAAGAAAAAATCGCCATATGAAACGAAATGACCTGCTGAAGTATTTGCGATCACAAGGATGTGAATTTCTTAGAGAAGGTGGCAGTCATTCGTGGTGGTGGAATCCGGCTCATAACAAACGCTCATCTGTGCCTCGGCATACGGAAATCAATGATAATCTCGCAAGAAAAATATGCAAAGACTTTGGCATAAAATCACTGAAGTAAGCCCTAACGGACTCTTCCAGCGGAGCCGCGTCTGTCACCGCGTGTCGCCGCCTGCGGCGGCTGAACACGCGGCTCGAACGGCTGGCCCTCCGAAAATAAATTTTCGTCGGCCTGCCGCTCAGCCGCGGCTCCGTTGGCCATCAACATAATTGACAAAACCATATCGATCATGATATCGTAATACAAAATAGATCGATGGAGGTATTGGCATGCAATCAGTAACCGTATCACCAAAATATCAAGTCGTTATACCAAAAACAGTTAGGGAGGCATTGAATCTTCATCCGGGCCAAAAAATGCAGGTTGTCGAGTATGCCGGACGTATTGAACTTATACCGGAACGCGATATCAAAGAACTCCGTGGATTCCTCAAGGGTATCAATACTGAATTCAAACGAGAGGAAGATAGAGTATGATGAATATCGTAGATTCTTCCGGCTGGCTTGCATACTTCGCAGATGAGCCTAATGCCAAGCATTTCCTCACCCCGCTAAGTGATTCGGCTTTGCTTGTTGTCCCAACGGTAACGATATACGAGGTCTTCAAGGTCATTCTCCGGGAGTCCAGCGAGAATGAGGCACTGCAGGCGGTTGTTGCTATGCAAAAAGGAACGGTTGTGGAACTGAACGCACCATTGGCAATCGCCGCTTCAAAGCTAAGTTTGGAGCATAATCTTCCAATGGCGGACAGTATCATTCTCGCAACGGCGCAGGAATTCAAAGCCACTCTCTGGACTCAGGATTCAGATTTCAAAAATATAGGCAATGTGAAGTATTTTCCCAAGAAATAGGAAATGGCCAACCAATCAAACCATCGGACGCTCGTTCCTCGCGCCGTGGATTTTTCCGTTCATCATGACCGCAGCCGCTTTATCTGATTTCGTTTCCGTCAACTGTGCGGGGCTACTCGGCGCCGACATCCTAGAGAAATTCGACTTCATTATAGACGTACCGAACAGCGCGATTGAGGTATCGGTAGAAGAATTAGGGCATGCCGGACAGTCTGTACCTATGGAGGAATTCATGGTGGGTATCCCAATAGTAACAGCTCGAATTCGTGGCGCGGACTACAGGATGTTCTTTGATACAGGCGCCCAGATATCCTACTTCCAGCATGAATCCCTTAGGGAGTTTCCGGCTGCGGGTAACGTGACCGACTTCTATCCCAATTTTGGACAGTTCGAAACGGAGACCTACAACGTCGGCATCGCGTTTGGTACCTCTGAGTTTACGCTTCGTTGCGGCGTTCTTCCCGGTCTATTAGGCGCCAGCCTCATGATGGCTGGAGCGGAGGGGATTGTCGGGAACCAGCTAATAGCCGGGCGGCGGGTCGGCTATTTTCCAAGAAGGCGGCTCTTGGTGCTATGACTTCGAGAAGGAGTCAAACATCTATATGGCCTTCGGTTGTCAAGAAAAAAACCTCTCCTATAGATCGGAAAGAGGAAAAAGATATTATCCGTCTAAGAGTTAATGAAGCCTTGACAAACGACCCTATGGTTCGGGCTTGCGTCTTCCGTCGCGAGTGTCAGAACGCTAAAACGCGTCTGCACCAAACATCTATAGAGATTGACTGAATAGCCAAAGACGTTCTTTGACAATCAGTTTGCTGTCATTCGACAGCTTCAGAATATATTTCGGTACCCTTATCCCGGCGCAGTCAAAGTAAAGCGGCTTGGATCAAAGCTCCATCCAGTTAGGTTGTCACTCGGGCAAGGGGCAGAACACGGATATCGTCTGATCAAGCATCATTTATAAATGGGAAAAAGGATGCCGCCAATCAACGCCATGAGCTTAGAGGCATTTGGCCCAATCTTTTTTGGCAGTCAAGCTGCAAGCAGTAAATAAAGAGAATCAGGTCCGCCTATGGAATTTCAGTTAGGCAACAAGCTGGCATCCTTAATCCCACGATTATTGGCTAAAGAATTTTTCCATATTAAAAGCCTCCTTGTTTTTGAGTATAAAATAAACCGCTCTGCCGATTTTGTGGGTGAAGATTCCCAGTGCTTTGCCCTTGTTGTATTTTCGTTCGAGTTTTGCCACATATTGTTTGGCTTTCTCGGATTCCCTGAGCATGAGGATCGCCGCCTCATTGCATGCCCATTTCAGATGGTG
>JBAZOY010000131.1:0-4152 GCA_041648505.1 Syntrophales bacterium
CGTCCAGGGACTCGGGGTGAAGCACGCCTCCGATCCGACCGGCGATTCAGCACCTTTTACCGTATCGGGCACTGCTGTCACCAGCGTCAACCTGACCCTGACCAACCCGGCCGCGCCGGTGTTAACCCAAATACCCGCACCCAATCTCGCGGTGTCAGCCAATGGTGTGATGGTGGAATTCGATAAGCCTTGGGGCACTAATGACACGCTGCTGGCTGACAGTTTCAACGTCTACTGGAGCACTGCTGGCACGCCCGGCAGCAGCGCCGGTGGGGGAATGCAGAATTTTCCTGCGACGGATAATTTCCCGCCGCTACTCAGGCCCGGTGTTACCCCCGGCCTTTCCTCTGGAGCTGCTTACTACTTCAGCGTTGCTGCGGTGGTCAATGGGGCCGAACAGGCTTCGAGCCTCTCCCCGGTATCCGCCCAGACGACCATGGCCGATCCGGCCGGCGGCGTCAGCATCACCGGTACGGTCAACCTCTCCGCAATTAGCGGTCTGTCTACCAACACTCCGCTTTACCTGGCAGCCGTGAGCGACAACGGCTTTTTCGTCTCCGGAACCGGCAGCGTTGCCCCGACTGCCAGCCAGTCCTATACTATTAAAGGACTTCAGCCCGGGACCTACAAAATTTATTCAATCCTCGACATGGACAACAACGGATTTTACAGTATCAATGACTACGTTGGTGATGCGAACGGCAAAAGCGTGCCGGTTGTCCTGGTGCCAGCGAGCGGGCCGGCCAGTATACCGGCCGACATCATTCTCTCTCCGAAAAACTCGCAGGTGAAGATCACTACCACGCACTTCTCCAATAATTCGTATGCTCTTAATCTGTCTGTCGAAAGCGCCAACCGGAAGGTGGTCAACGCGCAGATCGGCACCGGGCCGCAGATTGCCGGACCGATTGATCTGGGGCCTGACTCTTCAGGCCGTTTCAGCCTCTGGTATCAGGTCCCGTCAAGGCCGGTCGTTGGTGACAGCTACCCGGTCACGGTCTACTATGATAACAATACTTCCGAGGTAATCAACGCTGTGGTCACGGCAGTGCTGGATAATTTCGCCGCAACCACTTATCCTGTTAACACGATCCCGAGTGGGCAGTTCCCCTTGTTCTCCTGGCGTCCGCCAACCCTTAGCGGATTTTTTACTTATGATCCCCCCCGTATCAGCAATATGGGTGGTGGCGGTGATGACCTCTCCCATTATAGCCTTAGCAGAGCGAACAGTAACACTCTATCTGTCGGCAGCTACTCATGGGAGCTGTCCGTACAGGACGATCACGGCAACCGGGCAACCAGGCAGACCTACTTCAGCGTCAGCCCCACGGTTACTACCACTCAACTTAATATCACAGGCTTTTCGCCGGCCAGCGGCAAGGCTGGGGACACGGTCATCATCACCGGTAACGGCTTCAGCACCACACCTGCCAGCAACCAGGTCTCCTTTAACGGTAGTTCTTTGGCAGCGGTGACAGCTGCCACTGCCACCCAACTGACCGTAACGCTGCCGGCTTACACTGCTAACGTTTCCAGTGACCCTTTCAGTGGCCCGATCCGTGTGGCAGTTGGCGGGATTTCAGCTGTCAGCGCCACTGAATTTAATGCCACCGTCGGTTTTAGCGGCACGGTCACGGACAAGAGCGGTGCTGCCGGTATCGGAGGCGCGGTCATAAGCATGGTGGAGGACCCGGCAGTATCGACCACCTCCAATGCCGACGCTACCGGTACCTACAGTTTGTTGAATACGGCGGGTGTCCCGGCGTCGCGGCCCTTCTCCATTCGGGTCAGCAAGAGTGGCTCCCTGGATACCTATTCCCCTATAATATCCTTAGGTACTAGTTTCACTAAAGGAGATTATCTCCTCTATTCTGCCTCCGACCTGGGCACTCTGGGCATTACGCTCACCGCCGGTAAGGGGTTGATCCGGTCAAGAGTTCTTGATCTGACTTCAGTAGCCACTGGCGTCAATCTGGCTGGGGCTGTCGTTACTGCCGGCAGCAAGATGCATCCGGATATCCCGTACACGGTGCAATACACTGATGGCGCTGGCGTAGTTAATCCGGCTGCCACTGCCACTGCCGCCGATGGCTATTTCAACGTGCTGAATGTGGATGAAGGGGACCATGTCACCGTCACCCCTTCCAAAGCCGATATGACCTTTACTCCCCGGGTTTACGCTACCCATGGCAGCGCAGTCAGCCAGGGGAGCATACGCGGAGCAATACGGCCAACTTCATCCGCTGCTCCTGCCGGCGGTTCATACAGTACTCCCCAGACAGTCGTGTTGTCACTTTTAACGGGTGCGCCCGCTACTATTTACTATACCACCAATGGCAATGATCCTACGGTGTCCGGCACACCCTATACGGGGCAATTTACAATTTCATCGACTACAACCCTTAAGTTCTATGCCAAGAGTACAAATTTCCCTGCTGCCGCTGAGACGCCCCACAGCGAGGTTTACAACTTCGGGGCGAGCATCTCCGGCCAGGTTACGGATAAAGATAGTTTGGCGGCGCTTCCCAATATTAATGTGCAGCTTTTCGACCAGAACGGCAATTTCCTGAAAAGCATCAATACCGACAGCTCGGGCAACTACATCCTGAACGACCTGCAGACAGGTGCCTACAAGGTTTGCTTTCAATCGTTCTCCAACTACCTTGCGAAATGTAATTTCGGAAAACCGTATGATCCAATGAATGCGACCCCAGTTCCGGTGACAGCTCCAGACAACACTGTGGTTAATGCTAAGATGGATCTAGGTGCGACCATCTCCGGCAAGGTTACCAGCAACGGGACTACTGGCATCCAGAATGTAAATGTTCAGCCGCGCGATTTGAACGGCGACTGGATTTCAGGCGTTAACGGCGCCTGGACCGGTATCGACGGCACCTATTCTTTGCTCGTCCCTGCCGGAAGCTACAAGATTTACTTTGACGGCTCTAGCGCGACCCCCGGTTATGTTAGTCAGTGGTATAACAACGTAGCTACTTCGGGTGCTGCGACCCAGATTGACCTGTTGACGGCAGGCGCTGCCGCGACAGGAATTAATGCAACCCTGGTCCAGGGCGCGACCATCTCCGGCAAGATCACCGATAGCAGCAGCGGCGCAAATGTCGCCAATGCCCAGGCGGAGCTTTATTCCCAGGCAGGTAACTGGGTAAGTTCTGCCATGACCGATAGTAATGGCAATTATTATCTTCGAGGCATCCTGAACGGAACCTATAAGGTCTGTTTCAGTCCCGGCCAGACCAACTATATTGCAAAATGCTACAATAATCAGCCCTACAACCCGTCTGGCGCAACCGACTATCCGCCGGTGACGGCGCCTAATTCCTATACCTTAGATACGACGATGGTTCTTGGCGGCGCCATATCCGGCAATGTTAACAACGGAACCAGCGGGATTCCGAATATACAGGTCCAAGTGTTCGATAATGTTGGCAACTGGATTAATGGCTCCATAACCGACGGTTCCGGCAATTATACGGTGCGCGGCATTCCGGCTGGCGGCAATGCCAAAATGAATTTCAACACCAACGGCACGAGCTATGTCAGCCAGTGGTACAATAACAAGACAACCTTTGCTTTATCTGACCCGGTCAGCATCTCTGCTGGAGCGACCACCCCTGTAAATGCTGTTCTTGAGCTCGCCGGCAGCATCAGCGGCACAGTGGTCGATGATTTGACAAGTTCTCCGCTTAATGGCGTCCCGGTCCAGCTGTATGATACCGGTGGGAATTCTTTGGCAGGTCTAAGCACGGTAACCGATGCGTCAGGCAACTACAGTATCGGCGGGCTTGCTGCAGGGCAATACATTGTTAGGTTTAGTGGCGGTACGTATAATGCGCAGTGGTATAATGAGCAGTGGTTTAACCTGAAGACTTCATTGGCAACTGCTGGTCAAGTGACGGTGACGGCTGGCAACAACACCGGATTGATAAATGCGAGGCTGAGCACTAAGACCGCTACTACTACAACCATTTCACGCACTTCAGGCGCCAGCCTTTCGGTGTATGGCGATTCACTGACATTCACGGCAAGTGTAACTCCAGTTAATGTGCCTAATCCTGCCGGGACGGTGACGTTCTACGACGGCGCCACCAGTATCGGTACGGTAACTGTCAGCGCGGGCAGCGCCAACCTTTC
>JBAZOY010000132.1:0-4140 GCA_041648505.1 Syntrophales bacterium
GCCGCTACATCATTGATTGTCAAATCGGCTACATTCGTCGCCGCCGCTGAATCCCATATTGACTGGATTAATGGTATTACGATAGTTCCAGCCACATCTGCTGTAATCACCCCATTAGTTGTACATGTGATCACTCTTGTCGCTGATACTCCGCTACATGTGAATGTTCCTCCTCCTCCCAATGTCTGCGTAACCCCTGCGATTGCTCCTTGCGGTACACTGAAATTTGTCGGCATTGTGAATACTATCGTATCTGTATTTGCAAGTGCTCTTGGCGGTGTCAAAGTCAATGTCGTGTCTCCTGCTGTTCCCACCTCTGAGTTTAGTCCTAGCGCAATTGATGCTGTTAATTCTGTTTCAGGCGTTGTATCTGCTACCGCTACTGTTGCATCCAATGCGATATCAGCCCCTCCTCCTGCCGTTACGCTATTGATTGTCAAATCGGCTACATTTGTCGCCGCGGCTGAATCCCATATTGACTGGATTAACGGTATTACGATATTTCCAGCTACATCTGCTGTAATCACCCCATTAGTTGTACATGTGATCACTCTTGTCGCTGATACTCCGCTACATGTGATTGTTCCTCCTCCTGCCAATGTCTGTGTAACCCCTGCGATTGCTCCTTGCGGTACACTGAAATTTGTCGGCATTGTGAATACTATCGTATCCAGGTCTGCTAACGCTACCGGTGGTGTCAATGTCAATGTCGTGTCTCCTGCTGTTCCCACCTCTGAGTTTAGTCCTAGCGCAATTGACGCTGTTAATTGTGGCTCTGCCGAAATGTTTACGTTATCTGATCCTGTCGGGTTTGTATCAGCAGCGGCGGTTGTTCCAGCGAAGGTGAAGGCTGATGCTGCACCCGCGTATGTCGGTGTAGCGCCTGCTGTTATCAATATGCGAATCGTGGTTGCGCCATTAACAACTACCCAATTACCTGCTAATACTCCCCATTTTATCGTTATAGTATCCGTTGCAACAGCATACTGTCCATTCCCGGCTCCTACAGTGATTGCGGTTTCTCCAGTGTCATTATTTGTCGTATCTGCGTCAACTTCTGCGGTGTATGTTAAAGACCCCCATTGCGGAAGGTTCGCAGGAAGCTGAACGGTCAGGGTGTCTCCTGCCGCCCATGTTTGTTGGCCAGTATCCACTGTGTATTCTATTTCTAGATTTGTAGCTGTTCCGACAGTTGCCGTATCTTCTGTTACCGCATAGATACTCAGCGCGAATGCTGTCGTTATCCCAACTACATAAAACAATCCCAGCCCTACAATTAGACTGAGGAGGGTTTTGAGTTTGAGAACGTTTTTCATAGGTAAAAGTTAAAAATTTATTTAGAAATATATGTAAAAACTTGCTGTCTGTCAGGGTAGCATTCTAAGGTTGAGTTTGCAAAGTTCAGAGGCGGTTTCGATTTGACAGATTTGAGAAACGACATCTGTTTTTGAGGGTCGGTTATTCTTTGTTCTGCTCTCGATATGCGTGTATTGATTCGTAGAGTTCGCTGATCGTGGCTTGTTCGCTTGCATCACCTGCCTCTTTGAAGAGTTTTGCGTAATTTTCCAAAGCGGCTTGCGCGTCATCCGGCTCATCTGCTTCCAGAAGTATTCTTACCGTGTCTCTCGTCACCTCCGTGTTTGTCTGATTTTGTTCGTATAATGTTTTTATGTATTTTGCCGCTAAGTCGTATTCCTCAACTATTTCATAAACTGCGGCAATGTTATTTAATGCCACGTAGTGGAACGGAGACAGTTCTATTAGTTTTTCGTAGTAGTTAACCGCTTCTTTGTAATTTCCTATCTGCTCGTAATTCACGGCGACTTCCAAGAGAGCGCCTAGTTCTTCTGGGTTTTCTTCGAGTATTTCTAAATTTTCAGAAATAGCATTTTCGGCTTTCTGCTTGAGTTCTTGGGGCATATTTGGATCAGGCTGATTCCATTTGCCGCTGAGCATGCAGCCGCTAAGTAATAACGCGAGGATCGCCGTGATTGAAATTATTTTTTTCATTTTACTTTTTTTGTTAAAAAATATTTTTGCGTTCGTTATTGTATCGTATTTTTTTGCAAAATAAAACCCCCCGCCGAGGCGGGGGGTTTTGATATTCTCTAATTTTGTCTTTGGACTCTTGAACTAAACAGTAATCTTAGTAGTTAACTGTGTTACTGTAAATGTTGAATTAGACACATCTCCGAACCATTTTACTATACCTGGAGTGTCATCCCAATCATAAGCAGTTCCTGGAACTAAACCCCCAGCTGTCCCTGCATTGCTGAAGTTGGTGTCATTCCACCAGAAGTTTCCAGCTGTTACAGCTCCGTTAGAAGATGTACCTAGATTTATCGAGAATGTTACTGGGTCGTTTGTTCCTTCGTCTTCTGCGAGAAGGTCCGAAGTATCTGTTTGAACTTTTAGAGTTCTCATAGATCCTTTCGAAACTTCAACGGCTGTCGTAGGAATGAATGTGACTGAACCTGTAGTTGTTGCAGCCACTCCATTCGTTAGAGTCTCCCAATAACCAGTAGCTAATGTTGTTCCACCTTCTTTCAAATAAGCTTCAACCGGAGCTGCCGCATTACTTGTGTTGTTTGCGAAGGTATCCAAATCTGTATCTGTAGATATGCTTACCTTCAACTTGTCGTTGTAAAGAAGGACTCTGTCTATGTAGAGAATATCGGTGTTAGAGAATTCTGTTACATCAACTAGAATTAAGTGGATAAACTCATCGAGTCCGTCTGTCCCAGAAGGTAGTGCTACGTCACAATTATACCATTCGGTACTTAATAGTGTTGCTTGATTTGCTCCACATGCTGATTGTGACAATGGTGTCTTTTGAGCTCCTGGAGACGTTGCTGCAGCAGTATGGGTACCAACCGCTAAATCTGTGAATGTGGCATCATCTCCTGCTGCTGTTTCAGTCCAGCTTATCCAGAAATTAATCCTTGAGTAACTATTTACATCTCCGTTCCCTCCTGCAGCTGAAGCGGGGCTTCCTGCGTCAAACGAAACCGTATCAGAAGCTCCCACCGTGGCTAATGTTGCCGAAGAACCTGTTCCATCGACGTATAGTCCAGCAGTTGAGACAGCGTTTCCGATCGTATAGTTTCCACTTGCTCCTTGATCCCATCCGATAGCAGCGGTTGTTAATTCTTTACCTGCGCGGATTGCAATTTTGTCTTGTCCGCCGGTTTCTCTTAATTCAAATACGAATGCATCGTCTGAACTGCCTACCGATCTAGATGCTGCAGCTGGAGAAGTAGACGAAAGCGTGACAGATGGTTTAGCTTCGTAAACATGCATTTGTTTTGCGTCCGTCAGGTAACCTGTTCCCGGAAGAGCAAAATATACAACTTCTGCCGCGTCTATTTCGCTATCGGCATTGTCTGCCAATATACCTGTAATGGTTAGGTCGCCAGACGCGTATTTAGTTGTCAAAACAAGAATGTCAGAGTTTGTGGAGTCATACGTACCATCATTGTCAAAAAGTATAACTGTACCAACTGGTAGGCTGACACTTAGGTTCGCAACTATGAATGTTTCTGTGTTACCGAGAGTCATGGTTGTATCTGCTGTGTCTGGAGCTACGGTGGTGCTTATGTATGTCCTTGCACCAAAATTAAGATAAGCTCCAGTATCAACAACTGTTGCGTCTATATCTGCTGCATTGTATGTTTCACCGCTTGACTGACCTATACCTTCAAAGTCATTGAATGCTATATTTAGGTCAACGAATTCTCCAACTTGGGCTCCTCCTGAAACTGTATTTAAGTTAGCAGAAACTGTTAATACAGTGTCGCTGTCTTCAGCAATATATAGATCCAAGTCTCCAAATGACGCTGTACCGTCTGTTAGGTATCCAGTCTTTGTTTCTGTAGTTCCAGCGCTATTTGTGTAAGAAAGCTTAATAGCAGAAACGTTGTTATCGTATGCACCCAAGTCTGCAGTATCCACATCGGCGATTGTTCCTGCATTTGCTTGTCTTGCATTGATAGACAACTTTTGAACTTTGTAAGCTTCTCTTGTACCGCTGAATTTGAATTTAGATATTGTCTGATCGGAAGTTCCGGCTACCAAGACGTTCTCGTTTGGAGTTCCGGCGTCAACAGCTACTGTCAATACTCCTCCTGCTGCCGTGGTAAC
>JBAZOY010000133.1:0-4082 GCA_041648505.1 Syntrophales bacterium
TGAACGATAGGGAACTTCTGACTGGGATGGCAAAGGAATCCATTGCTCAGTATGAGACTGAAATCAAGGCTATTAAAACGCAAATTGATAAACTTAAACCCGCCTGGGAGATAGCGAACATCAAACCTTACCGCTTTGTCCAGGAAGGTATTTATCGTTACTTCCCGGCTGAAGACGCTAAACTCATCACCGAAATACGAAGGTCTGCCAATAACCGATTCTTGCAACTAGCAGATGAAATCAGGGCGACTGCTTTTTCCGGGGATACCTCACCAATCACAGGCATACAGTTGCCTATTGGCTTTTTGGCTGACCCGGTAGGGCAGACTATCAACGGCATAAAGATGATAGGTAAGGGTATCAAGTCGGGCAATATGCTCTATCCCTTTAGCACGACATCAATGGCTAACGAGATTAAAGCTAATCCTGCTGAGTGGGCTGACTTCTTTACGATGACAGGCAGAGCGCCATCAGGAACGCCAAGCGAATATGTTGCTGGTTTCTTAGGGAAAATACCCGGCGTTAATAAATTCACAGAGGGCAGTTATACGGCTGTTGTGTTTGCTCAGAAAGATATGTACGACAGGATGGTTAGCTCTCTAGTAAAGAAGGGAGTACCACCCCTAAGAGCGAAGATAGCCGCCGCCGACCAGGTTAGCAAGGTCTTCCCTCTTACCTCTGCAACAAGACTAGGACAATCACAGTCCAGAGCGCAGATATTTAGAAGCATACCGACCTCTTACTCCTTTATGCGAAAGCCTGCTGAGGAAATGGCAGACGCAACCAGAGGCTTTATTAAACTTGGCACAGGTCAGAAACCGGCACCAAAAGAATTACTGGCAGTGAAAACGATGGCTACAATGGCTATCAGTATATTGGCATTGTCAGCGACCAGCGCCTATATAACCTCAAAAGCACAAAACAAGTCAGATGAAGAAGCAATGCAGGCGATATTAGACGCTATCAATCCCGACCCGAACAACGGCAACTTTGCAACTATCAGAGCTGGCAACTTCAGAATACCGCTAGGTGGTCCGTACCGCGCTTTCTTCCGGGCTGTATTTCCTAAAAAAGTAGACGTAGGCGGGACTGAAGTTTACATACCGTTCTATGGATTATGGAATTACTATGCCAATCGTATCAATCCAATGTTCGGCACACAGTTAGACCTTGTGCAAAATAAGGACTATTACGGCAACCAGATTGTGAAGGGTGAATTACCCGAAAGAATTCTCAGAGGTTTATGGTACGAGGTTGAAGGTGCAATGCCTTTGACATTAGGCACTGTCAGCGAGGGTTTACGTACCGGACAAACAGGCGGGTACATCAAGCAACAGGCAGTAGGGCAATTTGCAGGCGTTAATCTATCGGAAGTATCAGGATGGACAAAGTATTACGACCTCATGGAAAATTACGCTCAAGAGGACTATGAGAAAACCATAGACACCTTAAACGCCACTGAATCTAAAGACCTTCAACGGAAGCATCCCGACCTTGAACGTCTGGCAGAACAAGCCAAGATTACAGGCAGACTCAAGATTCCCACACCAAAAGAACTTCTAAATGAAGTCAAGGAAACAGCTACGGAGACAATGCACATAGGTATGGATAAACAGGCACAAGCCCTTCAATCAGGCACTATTAGTCGATATGACTACGATAAAGAGAGGGCAAGATTAAGAGCCTATTTATCAGGTCAATCTATGGCTCTCTATGCCGCAAAGAATATTGTCGATACTACCTCATTAAAGAAGCTGGAAGCCTCTCAGCAACCAGAGGACAAAGCACTTAGCGAATACCTTGACTACCAGGCAGAAATTATCAACGAGTCAGCCGTTCCCCTTGATTGGGACTTGATAAACAGGCGGTTGGCATTACAACTTAAAAAGTATTCACCGAAGATTCAGAAATATATTGAGGTTCACGAAACCGACTGGATTAAGGATTTACCGCCGACCGCGAAAGCCATTGAAACCGAAAGACTCAGAGGCTTACAGGATGAATCGTGGTTTGATGATTACTACACCGCCAAAACTAAGGCAAAATCGACCACTACACCTAGCGGTAGTAGTTTACTGGATGCGTTAAGAAACAGAAAATACAAGTAAAGTAATTACCCATTGGAAGTAATTAGACCTTCGAGAAATCGGAGGTCTTTTTATTTAAGAGAAAAGTTTGAGGAGGCGCATAAAACAAATCATGGAAACGAAAGACGGCACAACGGAGCAACCCGGAGCCGCAACGGAAGTCAGTCAGGACGGTAACGGAGTAGATTCTACTTCAACATCGAATTCTGATGGACTTTCAGAGCAGGCGACAAAGGATGCTTCAACGAAAACGTCCGAAGACCAGAAACCCGGCGACAAATCGGCAGACCAGACCAAACCAGACGAGTGGACTCCACCCAAGACGAAGGCAGAATATGACCTCGCCATTGAGAAAGCCACCAACTCAAAAGCCCAAGCACTGAAGGATAAGGAATCGGTTCCCCTTCAGTCCAAGTTATCCGAACTCACTAAAAAGAATAAGGAACTTGAAAAGGCCCTTACCCGGAAGACAGATGATGCCTTACTGAATGTTCTCGAAAAGGACACCCAAGACGGCACACTCGATGATGACGCTCCCAGAATCAAAGACTTCACCAAATTAAAAACACTTATCGGAAGAATACGCACACTCGAAGATTCCGAGGAAGCATTGAAGTCCAAGACAGAGGGCGTAGACACCATAGAACGGACACAGCAAGCCCGTGAAATGGCTCTCAATCACCTGTTAGCGGGGCAGGATGAGGACGTTAAGAAACAGGTTGACAGTCTGGTTAAGGAACTGATGGAGTGCAGGACACCGCGCGAAATGGAATTGACTCTGCTTGTTAAAGGGCAGAAGTCGAGCACCACCAAAGAACCGCCGAAAGAAAAGAAGCCGGGGCTAACTCGAACAGACTCAGGCAGACATACCGCTCCCGGTGGAGCAGATATCGATACCCTATCACCGCGAGAAAAGATTGAAGCGGGAATAGAACTAGCTAAAAAGAACAAATAACAGGAGGTAAACCATAAATGTTATCCAAAACCCAATCAGATTATTTGAAATCAGACCTCGTATTGTCGGGGGTCTGGGACACGATTGTCAAAGAAAGTGCGTTAACAAAGGCTCTCCCGTTCAAGGCAGTGAACAACGACATCATAAAATACAACCTTGAACTGACTATGCCGACCGTGAGCTGGTTACAACCTAAAGACCAGATTACAGAGAACACCGGCACCGTTGAACAGAGAACCACCAACATCTATACCCTAATCGGTGATGCGGATACCGACAAATCCATGATTGCCATGAATCCCTTGCAGAACCCGGAGACAGTTGACATCGAGGCAAAGGCAAAGGCAATGGCTCACGCTTTTGAGAAAGCCTTCATTTACGGTCAGACCAGCACAGCAAGCTCCACAAAGGAATTTAAGGGGCTAATGAGGATACTGGCAGAACTCGAATCATCCACAACCACTGACCTTGACGCTATCAATAACAGTCAGGTCATTGCCGCAGGTGCCACGTCTGCCGTTCTAACAATGGCTATGATGGATGAGTTACGCGATGCAATCAAACCCGGCAAACCAGATGCTTACCTGATGTCACGCAGAATGAGCCGGTGGTTGACCGGACTGGCAAGGGCAAGCGGTTCCAGTGGTCTTATGTTGGTTGACTCAAAACTGTTCGGTATGGCGATGCCATCCTACGGCGGAGTCCCCATTTATGAGTCGGACTGGATTCCTGATAATCTGCCGGACGCGTCAAGCTCTGTGTTGACCATATCCACCTACAACCAGGCGACTACACGCGCATCCACCCTCGACAACAGCATCATTTTCGCAATGAAAATCAGCGAGGAAGATGTTACCGGGCTCCAGGCTGGAAACATGAAGCACGAAAGAGAAACCTTCGTTGAGGACTACAACGCAATACGCAACAGGTTCTCTTGGAACGTATCCGCTATGTGCAAAAAGAAATTCAGCCTTGCCGCGCTCATCAACGTATTAGACGTTGCACTTACGTAATTCTAGCAAATATCAAAAATGGAGGTT
>JBAZOY010000134.1:0-4031 GCA_041648505.1 Syntrophales bacterium
TCTCCATCGCCTCCTCCTTTGACGGAACCAAGTTAGCCGCAGGTGTCAGTACCGGCTACATCTACACCTCCACTGACTCAGGAGCCACCTGGACCGAGCGAACCGGATCAGGTTCGCGTAAATGGTACTCCATCGCCTCCTCCTCTGACGGCGCCAAATTAGCCGCGGTTAATAATAACACCGGCTACATCTACACCTCCACTGACTCAGGAGCTACCTGGACCGAGCAAACCACCTCAGGTGCGCGCGCTTGGCGTTCCATCGCCTCCTCCTCTGACGGCGCCAAATTAGCCGCGGTTGATTATAATGGTTACATCTACACCTCCACTGACTCAGGAGCCACCTGGACCGAGCAAGCCGCTGCACCATGGGGTTCGTACTGCATTGCATCCTCCTCTGACGGAACCAAATTAGCCGCAGGTGTTAGTACTGGTTACATCTACACCTCCGTTGATACTGCCACTGTCAATTACAACAGCACAACACAGGCTCAAACCGTTAAGTCAGCTACATACAATAACTTAACATTCAACAATACAGCCCAGACAGCTACATTAGGCGGGGCTATCATCGTTAATGGCAACCTAACCATAACATCAGGCACATTAGACACCGGCTCAGGCTTAAACTATAGCATCTCAGTAGGTGGTAACTGGTCCAACTCAGGCACATTTACAGCAGAAGCCGGAACAGTGACCTTTAACGGCTCTGGTACCCAGACTATAACTGCCGGTGCAAGCAGTTTCAATAACGTTACATTATCCAATAATAATTTTACTTTGCTTACGAACGCTATGACCGTCGGCGGAAACTTAGTGATATCTGAAGCTAAGACTCCTACTATTACAGCCACCACTAATGAAGCATTTACTGTTACAGGCGCCACAGACGGAACCGCGGGAGGTGCGGCTGAGACACTTACAGTGAATACTACAGGAGCGGTAACATTCACAGGCGCTGTAGGGACAGGCCAGTCTTTAATGTTAACAACTCTTACCATAACTAATTCAGCAGCCCTTCTCTTTTCAAGCACAGTCAATATTACAGGAGCTCTCACCCAGACTAACGCCGCTACAGGCACTACGACATTCGCGAATACAGTAGCTGTAGGATCAGCCGTCTTAAAAGGAGTAGCCTATGACTTAAGTAATAGCTTCACAGCCGCTACAGGCGCAGTAGCAGTTACCAATTCAGGCACATTTACTAAAGGCGCTACAGGCGCTATTACTCTAAGTAACGCAGGCTCAGGCTTCTCAACATCAGGTGTTACTACACTCTCTAACTCTATCTCCACTACAAACGGCCTTATCAGTCTATGTAGCGGGGGAGGAGCCCTTACAATAGGGACAGGTGTAACATCTACCCTTACTGCAGGCTCAGGCGGAGTAACAATAGGGGGAGCTGTTGACGGCGCGGGCACTACAGCCTCAACACTCATAGTAAATGCCGCAGGCGGCACAGTCACATTCTCAGGCGCTGTTGGATCAGGTGTAGCAACTAAGCTCGCGACTCTAACAATAACTAATTCAGGAGCCCTTAACTTTAATTCTACAGTTAATATTACAGGAGCCCTCAGTCAGACTAATGCCGCTACAGGCGCTACAGCTTTCTCAAGTACCCTTGCTGTAGGCTCAGTCACATTCAATGGCACGACCTTTACTCTTGGTGGGACTACCACAGTAGGAGGCGCGCTTACTATCACCGCAGGGGCATTGGATATCGGCGCAAACCAGATTTCAGTAACAGGCGCTACAAGTATTACCGGAACTTTAACTCTTTCCAGCGCCACCGGCGCTAAAACCTTCGGCAATATTACTATCAATACTAACGGAATATGGAATAACTCAGGTAATGCCGATGTTACTATAAACGGTAACATCACCAATAACCAGACCTTTACATCAGGTAGCGGCACTTATACTCTGGCAGGAACATCTAAGACACTCTCAGGAACGTTGACTTTCGCGGCGATAAGCGTATCGGGAACATATACCAATCTCGGCACCTGCACAGTTACAACCACATTCGCCGGAGCGGGCACATTTGCCAATGCCGGCACTTTGAATATCGGAGCCGCTACAGTAGGGCCTACATTGGCTGATGCCTCAGGCTCGCGTTCTTGGTACTCCATCGCCTCCTCCTCCGACGGAACCAAATTAGCCGCGGTTGTAATGGGCGGCTACATCTATACCTCCACTGACTCAGGAGCCACCTGGACCGAGCGAACCACCGCAGGTTCGCGCAGTTGGTACGCCATCGCCTCCTCCTCTGACGGAACAAAGCTAGCCGCGGGTGTAAATCCCGGCTACATCTACACCTCCACTGACTCGGGAGCCACCTGGACCGAGCGAACCACCTCAGGTTCGCGTAATTGGCACAGTATTACATCCTCCTCTGACGGAACCAAATTAGCCGCGGTTAATTTCAATCCCGGCTATATCTACACCTCCACTGACTCAGGAGCCACCTGGACAGAACGAACCACCGCAGGTTCGCGTTATTGGTTCTCCATTACCTCCTCCTCTGACGGAACCAAACTAGCCGCGGTTGATTTTATGGGCGGTTCTTATGCCGGCGGCTACATCTACACCTCCACTGACTCAGGAGCCACATGGACAGAGCGAACCACCTCAGGCTCGCACTATTGGACTTTGATCGCCTCCTCCTCTGACGGAACCAAATTAGCCGCAGGTAATGGTGCTCCCGGCTACATCTACACCTCCGCTGACTCAGGAGCCACCTGGACCGAGCGAACCACCTCAGGTTCACGTTATTGGTACTCCATCGCCTCCTCCTCTGACGGAACCAAATTAGCCGCGGTTAATAATAATAACGGTAGCGGCGGCTACATCTACACCTCCACTGACTCAGGAGCCACCTGGACCGAACAAACCACCTCAGGTTCGCGTAATTGGTACTCCATCGCCTCCTCCTCTGACGGAACCAAATTAGCCGCGGCTCCAAATCCCGGCTACATCTACACCTCCGCTGACACCGCCACTGTAAATTATAACAGCACAACCCAGGCTCAGACTGTTAAGTCAGCCACATACAATAACTTAACATTCAACAATACAGGCCAGATCGCCACCTTAGGCGGGAATATCATCGTTAACAACCTAACCATAACATCAGGCACACTTGATACAGGCTCAGGATTAAACTATAGCATATCTGTAGCAGGTAACTGGTCTAATTCAGGCACATTTATAGCAGAAGCCGGAACAGTTACCTTTAATGGCTCTGGCGCTCAGACTATAACTGCCGGTGCAAGCAGTTTCAATAACGTTACCCTGTCCAATAACTCAATAACTCTACTTACTAATGCTCTTACGATAGGCGGTAACCTTACCATATCCGGAGGTTATGCACCTGTTATAACAGCTACTACTAACGAGGCCTTCACAGTTACAGGCACTACTGATGGTGTAACAGGCGGAGTTGCCGAGACACTTACAGTAAATACTACAGGCGCAGTCAGCTTTGGCGCTGTAGGATCAGGCTCATCGACTATGCTAGCTGCACTTACTATTACCAACTCTGCAGCCCT
The DNA here is from genome assembly GCA_041648505.1 of Syntrophales bacterium. Taxonomy (GTDB): domain Bacteria; phylum Desulfobacterota; class Syntrophia; order Syntrophales; family CG2-30-49-12; genus JBAZOY01. Next base: position 3,551 of record JBAZOY010000134.1, read on the forward strand.
TAACTTTAATTCTACTATCAGTATTACAGGCGCGCTCACCCAGACTAATGCCGCCACAGGCACCACCACATTCTCTAACACTGTAGCTGTAAGATCAGCTACTCTAAAAGGAGTAGCCTATGACTTAAGTAATAGCTTCGCGGCTTCCACAGGGGCAGTAGCCATAACCAATTCAGGCACATTCACTAAAGGCGCTACAGGCGCAATCAGTCTTACTAATTCAGGATCCGGCTTCTCCACATCAGGTGTTACTACACTCTCTAACTCTATCTCCACCACAAACGGCCTTATTAGTCTCTGTAGCGGGGGAGGAGCCCTCACAATAGGGACAGGTGTAACATCTACCCTTACCGCGGGCTCAGGCGGAGTAACAATAGGGGGAGCTGTTGACGGCGCGGGCACTACAGCCTCAACACTCATAGTAAATGCCGCAGGCGGCACAGTCACATTCTCAGGCGCTGTTGGATCAGGTGTAGCAACT
>JBAZOY010000135.1:0-3995 GCA_041648505.1 Syntrophales bacterium
TCCGTCAAACACAAATTTAGCGAAAGTATAACCATTAATACCTCTAGCTACATTTTGGCTAACCGGTTGCGTTGAAACACTAACTGCCAAAGCGCCTGCTTTAATAGTTTGAGTGTTTGCCCAAGTAGCAGTAGCTGGGGTAGCTGTAATTGCCTCACCAGTAGTTACGCCAGTAGCAGTAACAACTCTGGTAGCTGGAGTATTCATACCTACTCTTACAGTATCGTTATTAGAAAAATCAGTGCCGATTTTTCCTTTAACAGTGTAAGTGTTTGTTCCAGCTGGAATCACTAACGCAGTTTGATAACGAACGGAACCGTCTCCTGCATCTAAATCACCATACAAAGCGTTAGCTGTGCCATCAAGAGGACCAAGAACTGCATTACCATCTTTGTCATAAATAGTGATTAAGGTGATATCAGCAGCCGTTGTATTAGTAGTGTCAGTGACTTCAAGGTCTAACTCTATGCGCATATCGCTAACTCTGATTGACTCACCTTCAACAACGAAATCTAAAGAACCAATAACCTGACTTGAGCCTTCCGCGATATTGTTTGAAGTAGAGCTATTGCTCTTATCCACTCTCAAAGTTCCTTTGTTGATAGTAACATCATAGGAATTAAAGTATGGATTGTTATCGCTACTAAACGCTCCGTCAGCAGCCGCGCCAGCTGAACCGCCACCGACTGTTAAATGATAACCATAAAGATTACCCTTAACAACGACATCAGTGGCTTTATAAATGTCCATTGCGATAGTTCTTTGTGAACCACCCTTGATATCAGCCTTAACGCTGAATTCCTTGCTTAAGCCCTTACCAATAACGATACCCGATCCAGTGACAGCATTATAATACTTGCCATCAGAAGAAACGGTTGTCGCATACTCTACGCCATCAACTATGACTTTAACGTTTTCCAAGTCAGATGTGGCCGCAGAACCGGATTGGTTGAACTTAAGTTGTTCAACAGTAACATCTTCAACTGAACCAGCTGTCATCTTAATGCCAGCCAAATAATACCCAATTGTGCCAACATTTTTAGTGGCATCAGCGCCTGGGTCTAATGAACCAATAGCGGAAGTAACGCTACCAACCGAAAGATTGGAATTAAGCGTCATCTGATTGCCCACTAATGGCAAAGAACCACTAATAGTAGCCGATGTAGTAATTGACTTAAGGGTCAATGAAGCTAACTGACCAGTATAACTGTCAAGCGAAGTAGCCATATTACCAGCTAAGATAATAGACTTAGTTGTTCCCTTGGCAACTGTAATTGTGTCAGTGTAATTAGCTTCATGAATGGAATTTAAGGATTGCGATAAGCCAATTTGAGTCATATCAGTACCATCAAGAATAATAACGCTAGCGAAAGCCGCGTCATCAGCCTGTCCGGTTCTTTGAATGGTCAAACCAGTAACTGTAACATCAGCGCCAGAACCAGCCGTTAGATTAACCTTAGTAAATGAATTTCTAGCAGTATTTTCAGCAAGAATGGCAGTGGCTGGAGTATCAGACGCCAAAGAAACGGTCAAGGCAGCTGTGCCAACAACTGGTGTCTCACCCGATGTTATAGATGAGCCAGTGCTATAATAATCTCTTTCAGCGCCATTAACTATAAAAACTTGATTCCAATTGTAAGAAGCTGCGAATTGTTCCGCAGTCATATCAAACCAACGCTTAATACCATCTTGAGCAGTTTGATAAACCTTTGTATCGCCATTTGCTCTATATATATCAGAAACGGTGTATGAATCTATTGTTGCTTGGTCAACGGTTTTAATGCTGTTCCAAGTAAAATGACCATACATACCGAAAACTGCTGGATTGTAAATATGGCGTTTATAGCCATAAGCATTGATAATGTAAACTTTTACACCATCTGGTCCACGAACTAAATCGCCTTCATTCAAAACTACTGCCTTCGCTGCCAATGGAGTCAATAAAGCAACTCCTGACAACCACATAATTGTGGTAAAGGTAGTAAAAATTGAAACAGCTTTTTGTAAGCGAACCTTTGTTATTTTACTCATTTTCAATTTTTAATTATTTTCGCCAGATATATAAACTTATTTAATTTATATTTCTGACTTTATTTTAATTTTATAAAGATGCTTTTGTTAATCGACCTTTGATGAGAGACTTGTTAAATCGACTCATTAAAGCCTCTAACCTGAAATTTATAATCGTTAAAACGGCTTTACGCTGTTAAATGTCATATAAAATCACAGGGAGCATCTTTAAATATATTTTATAAAAGAAGCCGCCATATTTTGAGATATAATTTCTAAGGAGCTTCCCCTTTTAAATTATCGACCTAATCTCAAAATCAAGATTCTTTAGTGTCCAGATTATTCGGAAATCTGACCGGAATCTTGAGACGACTCTTTTTTTGATAATTCATTAATGTTATCAATAATCTCTTGCGCCATCTTCAATGTCTGTATGGCTGGCAATTCTTGTTGCCCTTCAATCTGTTTATTTTCATCAAAATAAACAACGCAAGACGAAGAAGCGAAAGAAGCGCAACTGGAACCAATAATTGAAGCGTTAAGGACTGACATCTTGTTTGTTATTTCAACTGCTGTTTTTGCCATCTTAGCAACTTCGTCTAGTTTATTCATTTCGCCCATTTGAGCTATTTGTTTTTTAACAACAACTAATTCTTTGTTAACCATTTTAACCGCTTCCATAATCGCGCCTTCCTTGCTTTGATTATTTGTGACTAATTTATCCAATTCTTCTAATCGACTATTTGTAATCTCTATTTGTAATTTCGCCTGTTCCCGTTTGGGAGTTAGCGCTAATCTTATTTTATCAGCATTGATTTTAACGGAAAATAACAAATCGCCGGGCAAAGAATTTTTCGCCCCATAAATTAAACCAACAGAGCTGATTACAAAAAACAGAGATAATGCCATTGCTGGAGCTAACTTTCTAAAAAAGAAAGAATCAAAAATTGAGGAATGACTATGTTCAGGCTCAACCGAATTATTATTTATCTGTTTAATTTGTTCCTTAATATCAATTCTTTGTTCTATATAGGAACGACAAAAATCAACCCAAACTGGGCTTGGTTGAATTTGTTTTAACCCTTGTATTTTTTCGATTAAATCTTTGTCTGATTTTATCATAATTATATTCTAAGCATAAACACCCTACACTAAATATGACGCAAAAACAAACAAAATGTTACAAATCCTAAACTACGAAATGCATAAAAATTCTCATTTGGTCATTCCCGCCCTCCCCCGATGTGACATCGGGGAGTACAAACCTATCAAAGAATCTCAAGATCCTTCGGGAGTACCCTCAGGATGACAGAGAGCGGTGTCATTCTGAGCTTGCGAAGAATCTCTATTACGTTCTGTCATTCTGAATCCTTCGACAAGCTCAACGGATAAACTCCGCAAAGAATCTCGTGCAGATTTTTTATAGTATTTAATAGAGATTCTTCGCAAGCTCAGAATGACTAATGCTTCATTTCGTAATTTGAGGCTTTAGAGCATTTTAGCGACAATTCCTGCAAAATAAATTAAAAAAAGCATAAAATAATTATACCTTTTTATCTTTTAATTGAAAATTAAATATTTTTACCTAAACATTGGAATAATGTTTTTTTAACGCTATCAATCCCCTATGTAATAAAACCCTTATTGTTCCCTCTGGCTTGTTCATAATTGCGGCAATCTCTTTTGTTTCTAATTCATCAACATACTTTAACAAAATAACCTCTTGCTGTTCAGGCTGAATTTTCTTAATAAAATGTTTAATTTGCTCAAAATCAGATTCTATATTAATTTCTTCCATTAGATTTTTCTCTGAAGCAATATTTAATATCGTCGGATGATTACTAGCCAAAACAATATTAGAAGATTTTTCTTTCTGTCGATAAAAATCAGTAATCAGATTTTTAGCAATTTGATACAAAAAAGCTCTATGATTATCAATTTTTTTCTCATTAGTATAAATCACATTCCAAAATCTAAGAAAAGCT
>JBAZOY010000136.1:0-3981 GCA_041648505.1 Syntrophales bacterium
CGAGCCTGCGCCAATCCCCCGACAAGACGCGGGAAAAATTGGAAAAGACCGCCGCCGCCAACTGGTCCGACGACGATCGCCTGGCATCCCAATGATTCCGTCGTGACTGCTGGCAGGAAGTGAAATTGACATCTTCAGTTGTCATGGGTTGCCATGGTTAACTCTTTTCTTGAGTAATAAATTGTGAAGGATATATTCGATAGAGTTTAAATTCTTGATTAACATATACTATTGTGCTTATTGACTCTAATGGGAAGGTGCTTGTGTGTCAAGGGAATATGGCAACAGTGTCGTCAGCCACAAGTAATCCCTTACCTGGGTCATTCACGTTTCTCTTTCCGTTCTCCATAGGTTCTGCCTCTCATGACAATTAATCAGCCGTCTGCGCCTGAGGTCATTATATTGGGATGATGCTTATCGTGCTCCCCAGTTCCTCTTGCAAAATTATCAATCCAAGATATAATTTCACCTAAATTGTCAGGTCTTACAACTGCCCACATAAGCCGGACGGGATTCTTTCCTTTCAGCACCTTCGCTGGATAATCGCTGTATTTCTCGAAGTCCTTTGAAAATTCGTCCCGGAATCGCCGGATGATCTGGCCTCTGTCAGCACCCTTCAGGGAATCGAATTCGAGGTCCCGCTCGCATTGAAGAAGTCTGTCCAGTGGTTGTTTCGCATCCATATTTTGTCTGAGATAATCGAGGAGCAGATAGATTCTGGCGCCGATGACCGCCCATTCGGCTGACGAACGGTTCAATTCCTTTCTCACGTACAGGCTCTGAAAGTTGTTGATCAGCTTCGGTAGGCGCTTGTCGTTCTCGAAATCCATGCAGGAAAGTCGTTTCATCTGTGCCAGCATGTCGGAAAATATCTCCGGCATGTTTGACGAAAGGGCGCGCTGACGGGCTTCCGCATTAGCCCTGGCGAAAAAAGCTTTTCTGACGGTCGGCAGGTCGATGCTGTCCCAGTTGAACCGGATCAGCCCGGCAATGTCGTAGATCTGCTTGATCTGCTCGTCCTCACGGTCGATGGGGATGCCGATGGTGTCAGGTCCTAATGTCGTCAGCTTATCGCCCAGGAGGTCGTTCAAGGGGAGAAGCTGGTAAGTTTGCCGCGTTTCCATGGCGAAGATACGGGGAGAGGTCATTCGTTGCAGCGCAGGCAGATCATCCGTGAAATGGAACTCGATCTTGATTTCCTGGACGCCCGGATTTTTTCTTCCAAACAATTCCTTTTCCGTGCAGACCGAAGGGACATCCATGTAATAGGTCATCATCGGCAAGTGTGCCTTGGGGTCCTTTGGTTTGTGCGGTCGGACGTTGAACAAGCCATCCGGGCTTTTGAACCGGCCACCGATGGACGCGAGCGCTTTTTCCACCGCACCCTGGTCTGTGGCACAGATCATGTCGATATCGATGCTGGTCCGTTGGTACTCGATCGGGAGGTAGAACTGGGCGGCGGCCCCGCCTTTCAAAACGATGTTATCTTTCAGGATCATCTGGATTTGCAGGAATATTTCCAGGTCCCACAGAAAGAGTTCCATCCTGGCCAGGCTGTTGAATTTGAGCCGCTCCTGGCGGGCCGTTATCGTTTCGCGATCGAAGCAGTTTATGTCGTGAATCAAAGCGTTTAAATCAAAATTCATCTATGACTTTCTCTTTCTCAGGATATGGACGAATTCGATGGCGGCGTCTGTAATAGCATCGCTTTCGACGATGTACCGAATATCCGGGTGAATATTCCGGCGGGAGGCGATCTTGACCATCCTGTTTGTATTGAGGGCGATTCGCCGTCGCATGTTGAGATAGATCCTGACCAGTTCCTGAACCGGGAGGGGATAATCCCGGCGGCTGACCTCGTAATAGAGGTCGACGAAAGCTTTCTCGAACGAGGCCAGTCCGTCTGTGGCGTAGACAAATTCCTGAGTAGGGATCAGCAGTGCAAGCTCGTCCACGGAGGACATCTGCCGGATGGCCGAATAGTTCTGGATATTGATATAGGGAACAACATCGACCTGATTTCTGAAGAGAATGTCGGCGATCTCATCCATGCCGGCTTTTTCCACAAAGAGCAAAACGGGGTAAGACTCGGGAACATGCTCCATGAAAACGGCCAGGATGTCCAAGCCGGAAATGAAAAAGTCGTGACCGGTTTCCCTGAGGATAGTCAGGATACTGTCGGCCAGGTTCGAGAGGATCGGAGCGATAACCCCTTCTCCTTTGGTCTGAAAAGAGTACAGCCCCTGGCCGATGCGGTAAATGTAGTCATTCCGTGTAAGATTATACAAAGTCCAGTAAAGGGTGGATTGTTTTTCATCCAGAATGGTTGCGGCATCGGCGATCGTGAAGGCAGGCTTGTCCTGGAACTGATTCCGGAGCAGCTCGGCCTTTTCATGCGAGCTTCTTTTCCCCTGTTTCATGGTTTTCCCCTTTCCCTTTGGGTTTTTCATAACATAAGCAGGACGGTAAGTCAATAAAAAGTCGCAAAGAATATCTTTGCGACTTTTTATTGCCAAGCAGTTGCCTGCGGACGAACGGGTTCGCCTTGACGAGGCGCTTCTTGAACCGAAACAGCGAGCGCATTCTCAGCCGAAGGTCCGCCGCTGGGGACTTGCGACGGGATCGCCTGATTCCCGACTGCGTCCGGGCGTTGAGCAGCGGCCGAGCCATTGCCATCCGCAATCCCCGTTCCTGCCATCCCTGGCAGCATGTTCTTGAACTCTTGAGCGGTTACCTCTATCTGGGGGCGCGCTTGTGGGAAGATCCGGCAGACTTCAGCGGCGCCTGGAATTTCGGTCCGGAAAGTGAGGCTCATCTGACTGTTGCCGAGGTGGTGAACCGTTTCGTTCAGGCTTGGGGCGCCGGGGAATGGCAGGACCTGTCAGAACCGGGGGTGGTTCATGAAGCCGCTGCCCTGCGGCTCTGCTGCGACAAGGCGGCAAACTATTTGGGCTGGCGAAATTCCCTTTCGATGGAGCAGGCTATTGACATGACTGCGGAATGGTATAAAATGTTCTACATCAATCATGGGAATAGCAACATATACAAATTCTGTGTTGAGCAGATTCGCAACTATACGGGTTTGGCAGCAAGTAATAATCTTTCTTGGACAACATGAGAAGAACTGAACTCAATGAACTACCCCGCAGCAGAGCTGCGAGGTATCTGGAATACAGAATACAGTAGTCAGAAGTCAGAATTTTTTTTGAAGATATTTTAATCCCCCTTCTGGATTCTGAATTCTGGATTCTTACCCCGAAGCAGAGCTTCGAGGAATTCTTTTGATTAAACACATAAAGAAATATGACGCTGTCCTGGTTCGGGAGGGGAGACGGCATAGCATCTATCAGAGAGAGGCATTCAAAACGCAGGTTCCAAGGCACAATGAAATTGTGGATGAATTGGCAAGGAAAATTTGTAAAGATTTACAGATTCCTTTTGTGAGGTAGAAAGTATGAAATACAGAGCCGTTATTAAGAAATCCGGAGACTGGTGGATTGGTTGGCTCATTGATTTGCCGGGCGTCAACGCACAGGAGAAAACACGGGAAGAATTGCTTGAAGCACTTCGTATCGGGGCAGAAGATATGTTGGCGACGGATGTGCCTTTTGTTTCGGAAGCCCAACTGACAATGATCGACGTGCCGTACCCAAAATGGTCTTCTGAAAGGTTATAAACGCACCATGATCCGCAGATGGACTCTCTGACCATAGGGTGGGGGGCAATGGGCATGCAAGATGAAGTGTTGAGGCAGTGCGTCCGTAATGCTGTGGGGGAGTTTTTCGCTGCCTGCCATGCGCCACGGTGGGATGCGCCGTTTATCCCCGGCGAGACCCCCGTGCCCGTATCCGGCAAGCTCTATGACGGGGAAGATATGGCCGGTCATGGAGGCGGTCCTCGATTTCTGGCTTACGACAGGACGGTTTGCCGCGGCTTTCGAAAAGAGTTTTTCCGAATTCCTCGGGACCAGGCACACCAGTC
>JBAZOY010000137.1:0-3974 GCA_041648505.1 Syntrophales bacterium
AAAATAATCTTTGTCCTTGCCCTCCTGATTCTTCTTTTATTAATCCCATACTGGGCCTTCAATGAAGAATCGAAGACTTTGGATGACAACATACGCCGGGGTCTTCCCGATCAATTCATCAAACTGTCCGATGGCTATGTCCATTACGAATTATCAGGCCCTGATGACGGTCCAGTGGTGGTCCTGATACATGGCATCACAGCTCCTTATTTTGTATGGGATGATGCCCATCCAGCCATCACAAAGGCAGGGTTTCAGGTGTTGCGGTACGATCTCTATGGGCGTGGGTTTTCGGACAGACCAAATGTGACCTATGACGAACAGCTCTTCGACCGGCAACTGCTTGAGCTTCTTTCTGCTCTGAAGATCAGGGAGCCTGTCGATCTGGTAGGATCATCTATGGGAGGAGCCATTGCCGTCATCTTTGCCGCACGACATCCTGAAAAAGTGAGAAAGTTATTGTTGATCGACCCTGCGGGATACCCTGTCAATCTTCCCCTTGCAGGACGGATAGTGCGTCTGCCTGTTGTTGGAGATTACGTGATGTATGCCTTTGGCAATCCAATTATGAGCCGGCGCTTCAAGGATAACTTTTCCAAATTGGATAGACTGTCCACATTTTCTGAGAAGTATCGTCAACAGACGCAATATGTCGGCTTCAAAAGGGCCTTTCTGAGTACACTTAGAAACTTCAATTTGGATAATCAGAAAACGGCCTATGAGGCAGTGGGGAAACAAGGGCGTCAAGTCATGCTTATCTGGGGCAGAGAAGACAAAATTATTCCTTTCAGCAACAATGAAATGATCCGGGCAGTGATACATGATGTTGACTTTCATGCCTTGGATGCCGCAGGCCATATACCCCATTATGAGGCGCCAGAGAAGGTGAATCCTCTGATGGTTGACTTTATGAAACGATAAAATACTTACCCGTTTGGAGTTTGTTCAACTGCATAAAAACCATGCCATAAAAGGAGGATCTGATGGCAAAAAACTTTAAGTGCTGGCCGCCCCAATGGCCGAAGAATCTAAACTACCCGGACCGACCGGTCCATATGTTTTTAGAAGACACCGCTCAACGCGTCCCCAACCGCATCGCGATTCATTTCGGCGGGATGGTGCTGACCTATGGAGAGCTTAAAGCTCTTGTGGACCGATTTGCCACCGCGCTGGCAGGCTTATGTATTCAAAAAGGGGAGCGGTTTGCCATCCATCTGCCCAACATGCCCCAATTTGCTATTGCTTATTATGCGGTCATGAAAATCGGCGCCGTGTTTACCCCCTTAAGTCCTCTCCTGTCGCCGAGGGAAATCATCCACCAACTTAATGACTCCGGGGCTAAGAACCTGCTGTCGCTGGATCTGCTCTATCCGGGTATCGCATCCGTCATTCCTGAAACCCCGATTGAGCGGATCATCACGACCAGTATCGGCGACTGCTACAATGCCGTCATCTCTCCTCTCAAACCTATCGGCAAACTGCCCGTTCCCAATACTCTGGATATGGCGGAGCTGATCAAAAACAATCAGCCCGCCCCGCCGGCTGTAGAGATAAACGTTAATAAAGATCTCGCGCACCTGGCGTATACCGGCGGCACCACCGGGTTGTCCAAAGGCGTCATGCTGACCCATAAAAATGTGGTCAGCAATACCTTGCAGTTCGGCTGCTGGCTTAACGGCGCGCAACTCGATATTCAAAAAAACAAGGTCGAGCTGATTTACCCAGAGGGCGTTGATCCTGAAAAAGACAGGCCGGTGGTTCGGGATAAGGAAATCGCCCTGGTGGTAGTTCCCTGGTTTCACGCCATGGGCACCATAGGGTACCTTAACCAGATGGTTTCCAGCGGCACCACCATGGTCGTGTTTCCCAGGTTCGATCCGGTTGAATATATTGAGGCGGTCAATAAATTCGCCGCCACAACGTTGGGCGGAGCGCCCCAACTCTATGTGCCCCTGGTGAACATGCCCGGATTTGAAAAATACGATCTGTCTAAAATCAAGCTCATTGCCTCCGGGGCCGCCCCGCTGCCGCTGAAGGTTTTAGATTCCATGAGAAAATCATTTTCAAAAAGCGTGGTGATCGAGGCATATGGCCTGACTGAATGCTCCATGGGCGCCACCGCCAACCCTCCAATTCCGGAGTTGACCAAAGTCGGGTCCGTCGGCATGCCCGTATTTGACACCGAATGCAAAGTGGTGGACCCCAATACCGGCGCGGAACTCCCGCCGGGCCAGGAAGGCGAAATCTGCATCAAAGGCCCCCAGGTGATGGGCGGTTACTGGAACCGACCCGAGGCCACCGCAGAAGTCCTCAAGGATGGGTGGCTCTATACCGGCGACATCGGCAAAGAGGATGAAGACGGATATTTTTTCATCACCGACCGAATAAAAGACATGATCATTTACAAGGGGTACAATGTCTATCCACGGGAACTCGAGGAAGTTCTCTTCAGCCATCCGGCGGTGGAGATGTGCGCGGTCATCGGCAAACCAGATGTCCAGGCCGGTGAAATCCCTGTGGCGTTTGTCAAACTCCAGGCTGGACAGCAGGCGACTGCCGAAGCGCTCATCGAGTTTGTGAATCAGCAGGTGGCGGCCTACAAAAAACTCCGGGAGGTTATTTTCAAGGATATGATTCCGGTATCAGCCGCGGGCAAGGTGTTGAAGCGGGAACTACGGGATCAGATAGCTCAGAAGCATCAACGGGAAAAATAGGACAAAATATGCGGTACAATATCAGTCATAATGGACTGTGTGTATTGGGGGTTGGTCTCTTTATTTCTGATTTTAGGCTGCTTCCTCTGTAACTAATGGCTCTTTAGTCAGATTTTCAGGCAACCCTTTCCTGTACGCCTCACATCTTCGACTTTGTATGCCTTGATGTATTGATCCCAGGAATATTCAGGGTCACGATAGAGGCAATCGGTATTCATTGATTTTTAGGATTTGCATTTTTAAGGACTAGGTAGGTGTTGTCCAGAAAAGTTCCTGCAACTGGGCTTTGCCGGCGTCTTGGATATTTCCCAGCGTGTTTTGTTCAAGATATCCCATAATGGTCATTTCTTTAACAGCCTGGGAAGTGTGTCCTTAAAAAGCATCCCTGATCACCCGTCCCATACAAACAGAATATCCCTAAATCAAAATCTTGTGAGAACAAAACCTCAATAAACAGATGGAAAAGCCTTTATTACCAGTGATAAATCTTTCTGATAAAGAAAAGCTGTTCCAGTATTCCGTGCTTCTGACAGGTTTGTAAAAACCACTTGACTAATTCTTAATTGTAAATACAATGTAAATATGTCAGAGCTTCGATTTGAGTGGGATCCAGCAAAAGCTGAAGAGAACCTCAGGAATCACGGCATATCGTTTGAGGAAGCGCAGACCGTTTTCTATGACGATTTTGCCAAGGAGTTCTACGATGATAAACATTCGGAACGGGAGGATAGATTCCTTCTGCTTGGTCTAAGTTTCAATCTTCGACTCGTGATGGTCTGCCGCTGCTATCGTGAAAAGGAGTCGGTGATCCGGATTATTTCGGCCCGCAAGGCTACGGCGAACGAAGCCAGGTTTTACAGGAGATAGTGATATGAAAAAGGAATACGACCTGTCCAAGATGAAGTCCAGGCCGAATCCCTACGCCAGGAAGCTCAAAAAACAGGTTACCCTCAGGATGAGCCCGGACGTGGTTGAGTACTTCAAGAAGATGGCTGAAGAGACCAACATCCCTTACCAGAGCCTTATCAACCTTTACCTGAGGGACTGTTCCGCCTCCAAGCGCAAGCTCGACATGCAGTGGATATCGTGAAAGTCGCCCCGATGACGACAGCAGAACTGTAATTACAAACATTCTGACATCACGGTTAGATTGTAATAGCATAGTAGTAATATGTTAATTTTATAAACTATTAGAACAATGTCCCATCATCCTCTCTCATATAAACCGGATATCCATAAACCACAATCTTGTGAAAACAA
>JBAZOY010000138.1:0-3927 GCA_041648505.1 Syntrophales bacterium
AGAGTTAAGGATCGCAGGTATAAGAATAGCACGTGAGACAATTCTGCATAAGCACTGGGAGGTATTAAACTGGATGGATAAATATGTTAAAAATAAATAAAAAGTAAGTTTTATTGATAAAAGGACATATTTGGTGAATATTTTAAATAATTAAATTCTTGTTTAGTATAAAAACTAATATAGTTTTGTAGCGGTGAATTTTTTTCATTTCAAAACCTTTAATTTTTAATTTAAAAACAGATATTATGATTAGTACTATTTTTTGGATTGTGCCTATTTCAGCGCTCGTTGCGTTGTTGTTTGCCTGGATCTTTTATAAGGGTATGAAAGTTCAGGAGGAGGGAACCGATAAGATGAAAGAGATTGCTGAGTATGTAAGGGAAGGTGCAATGGCCTACCTTAAAAGTCAGTACACGGTTGTCGGCAAGATATTTATAATTCTTGTTGTGCTATTAACAATACTGGCATACATGGGTGTTCAGAATCCGTTTGTTCCTATTGCCTTCCTTACAGGTGGGATATTCTCAGGTCTTTGCGGTTATCTTGGTATGAAAACTGCAACATTTGCATCCAACCGTACAGCCTGGGCTGCCTCAAAATCACTCAACAAGGGATTGCAGGTTGCTCTGCGTAGCGGAGCAGTTATGGGACTTGTTGTTGTAGGATTCGCTCTCCTCGACATCGCCGCATGGTTCATTTTCCTGACTAAAGTAGTATTTACTCCGGAACATATGGCGACAGGATTTAATTTTTTGGGTCTTACATTTGTGCAGGCAGGAATTGATGAACACCAGAAATTTGTTGAGATTACAGCAACAATGATCACTTTTGGTATGGGTGCCTCAACACAAGCTCTCTTTGCACGTGTTGGCGGCGGTATCTTTACAAAAGCAGCTGACGTTGGTGCTGACCTCGTAGGTAAAGTTGAAGCAGGAATTCCTGAAGATGATCCACGTAACCCGGCAACTATTGCTGATAACGTTGGTGATAATGTTGGTGACGTAGCCGGTATGGGTGCCGACCTTTACGAATCATATGCAGGTTCAATACTTGCAACTGCTGCACTTGGTGCTGCCCTTCCTATGATAGCAGGACAGAATGATTATCAGATTAAAGCTATCATAGCTCCCATGCTGGTTTCAGCAATCGGGATTTTATTGTCAATTGCCGGAATATATATGGTCAGAACAAAAGAGTCGGCTTCTCAGAAGACTCTTCTCAGGGCACTTTTACTGGGAACGGGGGGAAGTTCATCTCTTATCCTGGTAGTATTAGCAGTAATGGCCGCAGCAAATTGGATTACGTGGGGCGTTTTCGGCGCTGCAGTCTCAGGTCTTGTTGCAGGTGTAATTATCGGGCAGGCTACAGAATACTATACTTCTGATGGCTATAAACCTACACAAGGTATCGCAGAACAATCTCAGACAGGACCGGCAACTGTAATTATTGAAGGTATGGCAGTAGGTATGTTCTCAACCTGGCTGCCTGTTTTGACAATAGTTGGGGGTATTATTGCTGCTTATGCATTTGCAGGAGGATTCCACAACTTTGCTATGGGTGTTTATGGTATCGGTTTCGCCGCAGTAGGTATGCTTTCAACTTTAGGTATCACACTTGCAACCGATGCTTTTGGACCAATCGCTGATAACGCAGGAGGAAATGCTGAAATGTCTAACCTGCCCAAAGAAGTCAGAGAAAGAACTGATGCCCTTGACGGGCTTGGAAACACAACAGCTGCTACAGGTAAGGGCTTCGCTATTGGTTCAGCTGCTCTTACTGCCCTGGCTCTTGTTGCTGCATATATGGAGGAAGTGAAACTATGGCTTGGCAGACTTGCTGACAAAAGTGTTGATGGTTATAAACAAATCGGTGATGTTTTGTTTTATAAGAGTCATGTCCCGGCAGTTGTTCAGGCTGGCCAACAGGCAGTCGAAGTTTCACATGCTGGAATCAAAGATTTTGTTTCAGCCTATAACCTTTCACTCTTCAACCCGATATTGCTTGCAGGTCTTTTCATAGGAGCAATGATGTGTTTTGTTTTTGTTGCAATGGCGATGAAAGCTGTCGGAAGGAATGCCGGAGTAATGGTTGAGGAAGTCAGACGTCAGTTCCGTGAAATTCCAGGTATTATGGAAGGAACAGGAAGACCTGAGTATGCAAAATGTGTTGAGATTGCAACTAAAGGCGCACAGAAAGAAATGGTTGTACCTGCACTTATGGCAATTATAGTACCTGTTGTTACCGGGATCATTTTTGGTGTTCCCGGAGTTGTCGGGTTGTTAATGGGTGGAATGACTACAGGTTTTACTCTTGCCAGTATGCTCAACAATGCCGGTGGTGCATGGGATAATGCTAAGAAGTACATTGAAAGAGGAAATTATGGTGGTAAGAAAAGTGAGTGCCATAAAGCAAGTATTGTTGGAGATACCGTAGGGGATCCGTTTAAAGATACGTGCGGCCCGTCAATGAATATTCTTATTAAACTTATGTCAATGGTAGCGGTTGTTATGGCAGGTGTTACAGTCGCATGGAGTCTTTTTTAGTAGATAAAATACCTCATCCCCCTGCCCACTTCTCCCAAGAGAGAAGAGGGTAACTAAATGATATATATTGTTTTAGCCCCTCCCTCCTGGGGGAGGGGTTGGGGAGAGGCTGATTGAATTAAAATCAGATGATATAGCAGGGACACGCCATGGTGTGTCCCTTTTTTGTATGTCGGGCATAGTTCTTTGACTAGCAGGGTGTAAGTCCCTGTACACACCGGGTTGACAGGAAGTGTTAGTGAATGGCAAGGGTGTTTACCGTGAGGTAGAATCTGAAGGAAGCCATCAGCAAAGTTGGCGTTCTGACGAACAGAAATCTGATACAAGGCTGGATAACGGAGGGTGAGCGAGCAATGGATTGCGTAAAGCCCAAAATTCAACCGTAACCGTTTACAGTAAATCAGGCAGAACCCGACGAAAGCAAGGAATTTTATCCCGAGAGATCTTGAAACTTGTCCCAATAGGACTACGCTGTTAGTGATAGCAGCAAAAGAGGATCAAGAAGTCAGCAGAGGACATAGTAGCGGAGGCAGGAACAGCCTCGGCGAAGGTCCGAATCTTTAAATTTAAGGAGCAGTTAGTTCAAAAGTCACTTTATGGAGCAACAGCAAGGCATAGCTTACCAATTAGACTTGTTTCAACAAACGAGACAGGAAGCTATACGCCCATCCCAAAACCGTGAAACCGTATGTGGAGCGGACGACAGAAAGGCGTTGCAAGTAAAGGGAGCAGGCGGACAGGAACGAGCCTTAACGGTTAATTTAATGCAAGTAGTGTGTTCGCACGATAACATCAAACGAGCCTACAAGCAGGTAAAGCAGAACAAAGGAGTAGCAGGGGTTGACGGCATGGCGGCAGATAAATTTGCAGAATGGTTCGTGAAGGAAGGCGAAAGTCTTCTGGGAAAACTTCAAGCAGGCAGCTATCAACCGCAGGCGGTCAAACTTGCAGAAATCCGCAAGCCAAATGGAGGAATGCGCAAATTGGGCATCCCAACGGTAACCGACAGGATCATCCAACAAGCCATCGCCCAGGTGTTAAATCCGATTTATGAGCGACAATTTTCTGATCACAGCTACGGTTTTCGTCCCAACCGAAACGCTCACCAAGCGCTAAAGAAGGCAAGCGAATACGTAGAATCAGGCAAAGAGGTTGTAGTGGATTTGGACTTAAAGAACTTCTTCGATGTAGTCAATCACAACCGCCTAATGCACCGTTTAGCTGAAACGATAGGGGACAAAACCCTGTTGAAGTTGATACGGAGATATTTACAGAGCGGAATAATGACAGACGGGGCAGTAAGTCAACGCACCGAGGGCACACCACAAGGCAGCCCCCTCTCACCACTTTTGTCGAACATTGTTTTAGACGAGTTGGATAAGGA
>JBAZOY010000139.1:0-3908 GCA_041648505.1 Syntrophales bacterium
GAAGCTGGAAAATATTTGCCAGAAAAATACGATGCCTCGTTGGTTCAACGACTTGTGGGTAGAATTTTGCTTCAGGTCGAAGAAAATGGCGAAGCTTGGTATGTGAACCCGAGTGACAATTTGAGATATTACATGGCCAACGGTTCGGTGGCTTATAATATGATGCGTTTTTTCAGTTTAGGAATTACTGATTTGGATTTGGCAAAAATTCCGGTTGTTTCGACTTCAAGCAACATGTTAGCGATTGATAGTATTTGCAGTCAGAATTCTTTAGCCAATCAATTAAAAGGCAAAATTTTGTTGCAAGTCGAACAACATGGTGAGGCTTGGTATATTCATCCTGACAAATGTTACCGCATTTATTTGAAAGACGGTGATGCAGCTTACGATATTATGAGATTTCTGAGTTTGGGAATCACTAATGGCGATTTGGAAAAAATGCCTTCCGGTGCGCTTTAGAAATTTGAATTTGTGTTTCTTCGTGCTCATACCATAAATAAAATTACTCGTTCACCTAGAAAGTCGGCAATAAAAAATGGTTTGGCAGCCTTGAGTTTTCATAAGATTATAAATCTTTTGGGCGCTTCACTGTTTGGACTTTTTTTGCCGATTTTTCTTTTCGAGTTTTACGATTATCGTGCTTGGCCGGTGTTTTTATATGGCGCGGTTTATTATTTGGGTGCAGTTTTGACTCAACCGCTCGGGGCAAAACTTATGACCAAAATCGGCCTTAAAAAAGCCATGATTCTTGGGGTGTTTTTGTATGTCGGTTTCTTTGCTTCTCTGCTTTTAAAAGATGTTTGTTCAGTTTGGCTGGTTACGGTTTTAAGTCTTTTATTTTTTATCGCTTGGCACATAACTTACTGGGTGCCATTTCATACAGCTTTCGCCGAGGCGGCACCACGCGGCAAACTGGGCTCAATCATCGGTTTTTTGGCGGCCGGACGATCGGTAATTGGTATTGCTGTGCCAATTCTTTCCGGTTGGATTATTACTTCTTTCGGTTATTCGGCAATAATGGTTTTTGCGGCCAGTGTTATTTTGCTTTCGGCTATCCCGATTTTTTTTGTTAAAGTTGGCGAGGAAAAATTTGAGTACGGATTTTTTGAAACTTTTAAAATTTTGTTTTCCAAAAAAGAGCGTTCGTCACTGGTTCTCTACGCGGCTGAGGGCTCAGAAAATTCGATTGGTTTTCTGGTCTGGCCAATTTTTATTTTTTTGATTTTTCAAGGTCGGTATTTGGAAGTTGGGGCAGTGGCCACAGCTGTGGTTGCTGTCAGTGTGGTTTTAGAGATCATTGTCGGTCGATTATCCGATCGTTTCAATCCGCAAAAACTTTTTCGCGTTGGCGCAGGAATGACTTCCTTTGGTTGGTTGATGCGAATGTTTGTTAATACGGCTGCCAATGTTTTCTTTGTCGGAATTTTCCACAGTTTGTCTTACATTTTAATGAACACGCCGTTCGAGGCCATTATGTACACTCGCGCCGCCGATGCTGGACATTATATTGACGAGTATACAGTTCTTCGCGAAATGGCTTTGGGAATCGGACGAGCCACAACACTTTTATTTTTAATCGGTTTGGTTTCCTTGGTTGGTTTCCCATCGGCCTTTTTGGTGGCCGCATTGGCGACGATTGTTTTTGGGGTTGCAGTGCGAGTGTCATCCGGAGATACTTTTTTCAAAAATAATTAAGTTTTATCATTTGCCCCCCCCGAAGGCCCCGAGCTTGTCGAGGGGTTTACCCTTTGCTAAGATACCAATTATATGAACATTGTCATTATCGGTACCGGCTATGTCGGATTGGTTTCTGGGCTGGGTTATGCCAAACTCGGCCATCGGGTTGTCTGTGTCGATCGAGATGCGGGAAAAATCGTTAAACTCGATTTGGGTGAACCGCCGTTTTTTGAACCCGGACTTTACGAATTGCTTCAAGAAATGCAAGAGGCTGGGCGGATTATTTTTACCTCGGATTTGTCCTCGGTTATTAGCGGGGCTGAGGTTATTATGATTGCTGTTGGTACACCGCCACTCGCGACTGGTGAAGCGGATTTGTCCGCGGTTTTTGCGGTGGCTGATGAGATTGGAAAATATTTGGATCACGAAGCGATTATTGCCATTAAAAGCACAGTACCGGTTGGTACTAATAAAAAAGTTTTGGCTCGAGTGCGTCAAGGTATGAGGGTGGCTGGCCGCGGTGATTTGGTTGATTTGATTTTGGTTGCTTCAGTGCCGGAATTTTTAGCCGAGGGTACAGCTTTGCGAGATTTTATGAATCCATCGCGAGTTGTAATTGGTGTTGATGACCCAATGGCCGCGACTTTGCTTGAGCGATTACATGAAGGTATTGTGGCACCGCGTGTCGTGACTTCAATTGAAAATGCCGAGTTGGCCAAATATGCAGCCAATGCTTTTTTGGCGACAAAAATTTCTTTTATTAACGAGATTGCCAATTTGGCCGATTTGGTTGGTGCCGATGTAAAAGAAATTGTGCGTTCGATTGGTCTTGATCCGCGCATTGGGCCGCATTTTTTGAAAGCCGGTATTGGTTATGGCGGTTCGTGTTTTCCTAAGGATGTTTCGGCGTTGTTTCAAATTGCTGGGCATTATGGTTATAATTTTAAACTTTTGTCAGCGGTCATCGAAGTCAATAATTTACAACGCGAAAAATTTGTTAGCCGAGTCGAAGAAAAACTCGGTAATTTAAAAGGACGAAAAATGGCTGTTTGGGGGCTGTCTTACAAGGGTGGCACTGATGATATTCGTGAGTCAGCAGCCATTGATATTGTTCAGCGACTTTTTGCTCGCGGGGCCGAGATTGTTGCTTTTGATCCGTTGGCTGTTGATCGAGCGCGTGAAGTTTTGTCTGATCAAATAGTTTTTGCACCAACTGCGGTTGATGCTGTTGATGGCGCCGATGCTTTATTAGTTTTAACCGACTGGCCTGAGTTTCGCGAAATGTCGTTCGAAACAGTAAACGCAAAAATGTTGTCGCCGATAATTTTTGACGGTCGTAATTTGCTTCAAGACCTTCATCTGAAAGATTTGGGGTTCACTTATTATGGCGTGGGGACTCGATAAATCACCATCACAGTCGCTTTTTATTGTTCTTACGATTTTGATTATCGGTCTGTCGATTAAAGCATTATTTTTTGAAACAATCACGAGCCCTTCGGTTCGTGATTTTGTTGGTAAAGAAACCGTGATGATTGGCACGATTGCTGGGGAGATTATTCAGCGTGATTCGGCACAAGAGGTAACTTTAAAAAATATCACAGTTGGTGACGAGATACAGAACGGAAAAATTTTGGCGCGTTTGGCCAAGTTTCAAAAATTTTCCACCGGTGATATTTTGGAATTTCGTTGTGAAATGGTTGTACCCGAGCCGTTTAATGGTTTTGACTATGCGGCTTATCTTGAAAGTCGCGGTATCTACGCTGTTTGCTATCAACCTGAGTCGTTCGCGGTTCAAGGAAAAGTTGCTTGGAATATTAGTGATGCACTTTTGTCACTTCGTCTAGCTATGATTGATCGATTGGGAAAAATTTTTCCCGAACCTCACGCCGCTTTTATGAGCGGAATTTTATTTGGTGGCAGCCAAGGTTTAAGTCAAGACATGAAAGGGGATTTTTCTAAAACCGGTTTGTCACATGTTATGGCCGCCTCGGGCTACAATGTTTCAATTTTTTCTCAACTCCTTCTTGTCCTATTAATGCGAAGTACGCTTGGCCGCCGGCGAGCAATTATTGCTTCTGGTCTTTTGGTTATTTTGTATATATTTTTGGCCGGAGCCACACCACCGGTTATTCGAGCCGGTATTATGGGTGTGACTGTAATGCTTGGTACTTGGCTTGGGCGAACGCCGCATGCCGGAAATTTACTTTTGCTTTCCGCCTTTCTCATGATGA
>JBAZOY010000140.1:0-3885 GCA_041648505.1 Syntrophales bacterium
CAGAGAACCGGATAAACTGGTCTCTACAGGCAATTCAGTCTGCAAGCGATCTGTCCTCAATGGAAAGACAAGAGTTTGACCAAGCAGGCCAGGCCTTGTCTCAAATTAAACAATGGTTGGACGAGGCAGAATCTTTTATGCGGTCAATTGTTTCCTTAAAGAAGAATTTGGATGCGGCCAAACGGGATGCACCGGGAGAAATCCAGGCGGCACAGACTGATATTCAAGCGGCCGGAGAATATGTTTCCAGGTATGACGAAGATATTCGTGAAGGTTTGGAAACTGATTTGGCTGCTGCGGGGCAAGTTTTAAGCCAAGCTCAACAAGAACTTAGTAAACAGAAGCCTGATTATCTTGATATTGTTAAGTTGGCCAAGCGGGCTAATGCTTCGGCTGACAAGATTCTTGAACAAGCAAGAAGCGAGCGCGAGGAGGCGGTAAGGTTAAGGGAAAAAGCCGCCAGCAGTTTACGTGACGCAACCGCTGCGGTTAGCAAAGCAGCCGAGTATATTGAAGACCATCGGTCTGACGTCGAAAGCGGGGCAAAAGCCCACTTGCGCGATGCTCGGGCAAATTTGGAAAGTGCTAAAGACGCTCGAACACTTCAAGACAGAATTACTTATGCAGGCCAGGCAGAATCGGAGGCGGACTCCGCCTACCGTGATGCTAAGTCTGACGTAAGCGATGCCGAGGAAAGACGGAGACCGGTAGTTGTTGTTACATCTACTCCGTCCTACCATAGTAATTGGGGTACTACTCGAACTACGCCAAGTCGTCATGATGATGGACCTTCAGGAGGTACTTCTTCCTGGGGTTCACGAGGTGGCGGTTTGGGTGGGGGAACATCCAATTGGGGTACCCATGGAGGAGGATTGGGAGGGGGTTCGTCTCCTTTTGGTGGTTCAAAAGGTGGCGGTTTAAGCGGAGGAACCAGTAAATGGTAGGAGTCTTAGCTAAGGACGTTGAGGCGAAAACTTAAAACCGGTTCTGGTTGTTTCCGTCCTCGCTAGCCGGAAGCAAAAAGAAAAATCCCGAAACAGTCTCGAAAACAAAAAGGAGAATCAGAAATGGCTAGTTTGTTTGATAAAATCGGTTTGCTTTTTTCGGCAAGTACGCACGAGTTGGTTAACAAGGCTCTAAGAGCTAATAGTGTTGCTGTTCTTACAGAGCAGATCCGCCGGGCAAACGAATCGCTGGATGAGTTGGACGATACCACGGCGGTGGTGTTGGCTGATCAGAAGATTGAGCAGAGGAAAAACAGAGAGCTAGTCGCCGTTATCGCCCAACTTTCTGCCGACGCAATGACTTTGCTGAGAGCAGGAAAAGACGCGCAGGCTGCAGTTATGGTGAAACAGAAGCAGCTTAAAGAAGCAGCTCTTCAGAAGAGTAATGATGCGCTGGTGTCTATGGGCAAAGACGTTGATAAACTCCAGCAGGCCAGGGCAATGCTGCAGATGAAGATTTCTGAACTACAGCAGACAAGGGATAATGTCGAGCAGGCTCTCAAAATCGCCAGGACAAAGGGGCGCGTGGTTAAGACCTTTGAGGCTCTAACCGACATTCTTGAGGAAAGCGGCGCTCAGGGAATTTCTGATTGGGCCGAACAGGTAAAGGTAAAAGCTGACGTTAAGCTTGAAATGACTCTTCAGAAAGCCGGAAACTTAATTGATCCGATGTCTGATGGTGGCGTTGCAGCTGAAATTGAGCGCATGAAAGCCCAGATGAATCAATAACACGTTGATGTATTTTGCAGGCAGAGGGGAAGGCAACTTCCCCCGAGCCTGCTTTTTTTTTGGTTTGATTTGAGCCCAGAGTGGGAATTGGACCCACGACCCCGTCTTTACCAAAGACGTGCTCTACCAACTGAGCTATCTGGGCAAATTACTTTTTTATTTTACCAGAGACTTGATAGTTTGGAAACAGATCTATTTTTTTCAAAAAAATAAGGCGGGTTGCTCCGCCTCTCTTCCATTTTTTTCTCGTTTCAAACGATATAAAATACTTGACAATTAGTATATAACTTATCAAACTAGATCAAAATAGTCAAATAGTTTTCGTCATTTCTCCACTCGCCCCGATGTTCATCGGGATTCGCTCGGGATGACAAAAATGTGCACGAAATATATTGACGAGTAAATTAGTTTGCATATTGAGTAACCTTATAATATACTTCACCAGATCGAACATTGAAAAAGTAAGCTTCAAAAAGGAGAAAAGATGAACGACCAATGGCCGGAAGAACGTTGTGTAACCGACTATGAAAGCGAAGGATCGATTGTTAGGCCGGAAGTTATTCACTATCCGCAAGGATCAACATATCATTTTATCGAAGGGGTAAAAATATTACTGAAAGTTGTCACGAGAGGTGATTTTTATCATTTGTATTTGGAAATATGGAGCGGAGAGAAACAATACCGGGTAGATCTTGGTCCCGCATTAAGTTCACGAACACCGTTTAGCGCTGAGGATGTCGTTAGTGTTAATGATTTGTTTTTCAACGGTATCTTGGCAGCGGAAAAGGCGATTGCCGTAATCCTTTGCCGGCGTATAGGTAGGATTATGGTTACATACGATTTAGACGGACTTCATTTTACGGTTCGGATCTTTAGAAGTGACGATAGAGACAATTTGAACGAAATCGGGTTTGCAGGAAGTTTATTGGGAAACAATGATGCAGCCAGGCTGCTGGCGGTATCGGTAGGCGAAAGGCCGCATTCTTATCTTCGCCGGGCAAGTGCGTTTCACGGTATGAAAGGCGGATTTGGAGACGAAGTTGATGTACCGGGAGACGAAATTAAAATAGAAGACAAATAACCTTTATCCGGACTTGGTTTTAAACCCAGTCCGGGTTTTTTTATGCCCTGAATCAGGGTAAACTTAAGCTGGTCAAGGTTGACAAAGGCCTATAACTATGATATAATCCACAAGCCGATTAAAAGACTTTATGCCTGTAAATCGGCGTTTATGTTAAATACCATGGCCAATATGGCCTTAGCTTCAACATTGTTTTTATCACCTGCAAGCGTTTCCGTTTATGAAAACGCCGGCCAGGCCGGTGAGCTGGTGGTTAACACCCAAAAAACACTAGCCTCGGAGTATTTGGACTTGGACTATCGTTATCCGGTTGAAACAACCAGCCAGGGCTTCAAAAGTAACATTCTTACCAGTTTGTACTATTTTAGTCGGATTGAGGCCGGAGACAGCGAGAAGGATAATCCTAATGCCGAAAATGACGTTCCGAAGCTGTTTTCGATTAAGCTTAATCCCGGTGAGGTTCTTGCCTTTCAGGACAATATCCCGGAAGAATATACTAAATACACAGTTAAGACGCAGAAAAGCTACTACAGAGCCTCAGAGGGTTATAATTTGACTGCCGGGCTTTGGGGTAACGGCGTATGCCACTTGGCGACCTTAATGAACTGGGTTGCGACCGAGGCGGGACTTCAAGTTAATGCTCCTACCAGGCACGACTTTGCGAAAATTCCGGGTACGGATCCTAAATACGGGACTTCCATTTCTACCAGAAGCCCTAAAGTACAAAATTTATATATTAAAAACAACCAGGGCTTTCCGGTTGAGTTTAAATTTATGATCCTTGGCAATATGCTTAACTTAAGCATTACCGCTTCCCCCGAATATGTGTACTAAACACGTGGTAATTGATCCCATACTATGGGCATGATATAATACTATCATGACTGGGACATAATTCCCTGTTAGTAATGTTTGCCCTTTGATAACTGAATAGATTTCACAAATAACCACCTCCTAATTTATGCTGTTTATGCAAACTAAACAGAAAGGAGGTGGCAACTAATATTTTAAGTTCTCTGCCCGAACTTGTTAAGCTCTTAATTTCTCTCACTTCCAGCTTTGTCTGGATTG
>JBAZOY010000141.1:0-3869 GCA_041648505.1 Syntrophales bacterium
CCACCGGAAGTAACGGTAAGTGTTTGTCCAGCTGTGACTGCAAGTCCTGTGACAGTAGCAGCATTGCCGGTGATACTGCCTACGATTGGATTAGTACTTTCCAAATCCGTAAACCAGCCTTTTGTTACTCTAGCACCCGTGGCGGCTAAACTTCCGGTCATTGTAATACTATTTACCCCCATCGCTAATGTGCCACCCATGGTAAGACCTGTAAGAGTGCCGACAGATGTAATAGCTGATTGGGCTGCTCCTGTAACCGTGGCGGCTGTGCCGGAAACATTGCCTGTGACATTGCCGGTTAAAGGACCAGAAAAACCCGTGGCGGTTAAGACTCCAGTGGAAGGAATGAATGATAATTTAGTTGAAGAAACTTTTTGCGGTAAGTTGCCTGTAGTGGTAGTTACCCAAGTAGGGTACATAGTGGCTGCAGTAGTGGTGTCGTCAGTGATTCCGGTGTTGGTGGCGTTGGTGGCGGTTCCTGTAGTATCTTGATTAAGAGTCGGGAAGTCTCCAGCCACGGCGATAGTTAAGGCGCCAGTGGTAATAGTTGATTTTAAGATACCGGTAGCTAAGGCGGAAGTTCCTAATGAATAGTCTGTGCCTGAAGTAGCGGCGCTCATAGCTGTGCCATTGCCTTTCAATAAGCCTGTAATACTGGTAGTTAATGTAATGGCCGGAGTGGTGGTAGCGGTGGCCACTGTGCCGGCAAAACCATTGGCTGAAACTACGGAGACAGAAGTAACAGTACCAGTGCCGGCTGTAGCCCAACTTAATATGCCATCGCCGGCAGCATCTTTCAAATAAGTTCCAGCCGCTCCGACGGCTGTTGGTAAAGTAAGTGTATAAGTTCCCGCTGCAGCTGCTGGTTGAATGATTATTTTTCCTGAAGTATTGCCAGAAAGTGAAAGTACTCCTTTAGTTGTTCCAGCTAAACCGAGAGAAAACAATTCACCCGGCGCCGTCGTCCCGATGCCGACGTTGCCGGTAGTTTTAGCTATTGTTAACCAATTGCCAACACCATATTCTCTAATAGTCAGATTTCCAGCAGTAATAAGTCCTGCGCCAATTATCCAATTCACTCCGCCGGTTTGTTTATCATACATAAGCAGAGAGGAGTTCCCCGTTATACTATTACTACCGATAGCAACCTGTACATTTGAACCGACTGTGCCTAAATATGTATTTCCTGTGACTGTTAGATCCGTAATACTTCCAACCGTAACAGCTCCAGAAACGTTAGCTGTTCCCGTTACTGCCAAGGCGTTACTTCCAATGGTTGCTCCTCCTAATGCTAGCGTTGGAGCAACCACATTACCGGTAAAGGTAGTGAGTCCGGTAGTTTTAGCAATAGTCAACCAATTAGCCACCCCGTATTCTCTCACTGTAAAAGTACCGGCAGCCGCACCACCTGCGCTTATTATCCAATTTTGTCCACTCGTTTGTTTATCATACATTAATATTGAGGCATAACCGGTAATGCTGTTGCTTCCGATTATAACTTGCGGATTAGTGGCTGTTGTTCCCAAATTTATTGTCCCGGTGTTTGATAAATTGACAAATGTTCCAGTCCCAGAAACATTTATATCTCCACTAACATTTAATCTATTTGTTCCACCAATAGCAGTGGTTGTATTTAATAAAACTTCTCCACTAAAATAATTTTTTGCCGTGCCATTTTGATAAAGAGCATAATTTGCTGTAGTCGCACCTGAAGAAGAACCTAAATATAAAGTTGTGTTTGTTCCTGAACTGGCGGCGGCTGAACCGGCAATATAAGCACTATAGTTATTTACCGAACCTAAAGTTGGCGCGGCGATATATAATTGCCGTGTTTCGTTAATTGTTAACGTTCCACCCTTTATTCCTTCTTCAATAAATAAAGCAGAAGCAATAGAAAGAATCCTATTATTGCTGTCATCAGACCAACCAATTTTTACTGTCTGACCAAAACCACTATTTTCATTTGCTCCTAATCTTAAGCTTGGTTTAATAGCTACTCCGCCAATATCGAAACCGGAACTTAATACATCATAATCGGATATTGTGTTAGCGCCAATCTGAACCATATAGGCGGTTGTTACGGGACTACTGGAACGAGTAAATACGTTGTTAACTCCATAAACCCGCAAACTGCCAGCAAAATTAGCGCTTCCGTTTACGTCTAACTTTGACGATGGTGCCGTTTGCCCGATGCCGACCCTCTGATTAAGCCCATCAAAGGTAACATATTCAGTGCCGCCGTTGTTTAAGATGGCAGTGCGATAAGGCACAGCGGCAGAAGCGCCACTGCCAGCGATAGTTCTAAGTGTTTGTTGCAAGTTAACAGCGGCTACTGCAGTCGTATCCCAGCCCGACCCGCGCCAGATAGCGTCGTAAGAAGGATACTGGGTTACCGCGGTAGCAGTATTAGTTTTATCCAGCGTCAAGTTGCCTTGCAGGGTTTGCCCAGCAGTAACTGTAAGATTGGGAATAGTCACTAAACCTGTGCCAAAAGTCACCGGACGATTAGTGACCGAGTTGATGAAAAGAGTGGAAACGGAAGTCGTATCAATAACTGGATTGGTAGAAGAAATATTGGTGCTGACATTGTTCAAAGTGACAATGCCGGTGCCGGTAGAGAATGTGTTAGTTCCGGTGACAGTAGTGGCTCCATTCAAAGAAACAGCGCCGGTGCCGGTAGAGAATGTATTGGCTCCGGTTTGAGAAAATGTATTGTCTAAAGTTGTCGCTCCGTGCAAAGTAAGTGCTCCGGGCGTAGTGGTTGAGCCGATGGTGTTGATGGAACTGGCTCCCGAACCAAAGGTGTTGGTGGTGGAAGCGCCGGTCGCCAAAGTGGCATTGCCGGAATTAGTCAAAGTGGTGAAAGCTCCAGTACCGGTGGTGGTGGCGCCGATGGTGGTGAAGTTGCCCGCCACTGGAGTGGTAATACCAATGGTGGTGTTATTAATCGTGCCGCCGGTTATGGCAACAGATGATGAACCGAAATTATTAGCTGTAACCAATCCGGTGCCAAAAGTCACTGGTCGGTTGGTAGTGGTATTAATGCTTAAAGTAGTAGCAGTAGTTAGATCTAGCACTGGCGACGAGCCAGTTAAGTTAATCGCAGTGGAAGCGAGTGAAGTGGTAACGCCATTAACTGTTAAATTGCCGCCGGTGGTTAATAACCCAGTGCCAGTGGTGATGGGACGGTTGGTAGTTGTGTTCAAACTTAATATACCCGTACCGGTTTGGTCTATCACGGTGTTATTGCCCGCTAGCGTCAGGGCTGAACCATTAATGGTTTGATTCCCACCAACAGTCAGCAAACCTGTACCAAAGGTAACTGGACGGTTGGTAACGGTATTGATGGATAAAGTCGCGCTGGCATTGGTGGCGTTAATCACCGGCGCCGTGCCGGCCAGAGTTACCGAGTTGGCATTAACAGTCACCGTGTCAGTGCCAGCGTCGCCGAGTGTAGTATTATCTTGCACAATTAAATTACCGCCAATGGTCGTGGCGCCGGAAGAAACAGAACCGGCCAGAATAATATTATTGGCATAAACATCGCCCTCGGCATCAACGATAAACTTAGGCGTGCCATTGATAGCTAAACCCAGAAGATTGGAATCAGCCGTAGCTGAAGCCGGATTAATATACAAAGAAGAATTAGCCACATTGGAAGTGCCGGTGGGCCAAGCGGAAAAGACATGGGCTAAAGTGGGAACTCTGGTAAAGATAGCTTGGCTGTGAACAGTGAAATCATTAGTGGAAGCGATATTAACTTTGGCGCCGGTAGCGGCGGACAAGGTTAAGTCGCCTTCAGCGGTAGAAATCAAACCATCAGTGATGTAAGTAGTACCAGAACCAACCACAATGCCGTTTAAGAAATA
>JBAZOY010000142.1:0-3840 GCA_041648505.1 Syntrophales bacterium
ACCGTCCCGCTCTCGGAATTGATGCTGCCCTGGGAGAAATCGAAAAAAACAAAGGGGTTCTATATGACTCAGCTGCAGTGGATGCCTGCCTGAAGCTATTCAGGGAAGAAGGGTTTCAACTCGAAGGGATGTGATATTAAAGGGATCGTGTCCCCGGATTTTTAAAAGCAAGAGCGGATCTGGCGTCAGCAGGCGTCATGATCTATGATCTGCCTCAGTTGCTTGCCCGAGCAAACGATTCATTTTGGGATCAATATTTTCCTTGACAAGGTTATTATAATGAGTATAGTTTCTTAACAAAATAGATAAGAAAGTGTTCCTGATATGAATCGTGACGCTTGGGGTTCATTAAAGAAAAGCCTGTTTTTCAGCTCGGAGGACGTGGCCGTTCTATTCGGCGTCACGAGGGCCTCGGCCCAGGTGTTTTGCAGCCGCCAGGTAAAAAACGGCGCCTTCATCCGTTTGAAGAAAGACTTCTACCTCCTGGATGAGCGCCGGCCATACTTGGACCAGCAGGATTTCTTCGCCATCGCCAACCATCTGCAGGTACCCTCCTATATATCCTGTACAACCGCCCTGGTTTATCACGGCGTGACCACCCAGGCGCCCCAGAGATGGTACGAAAGCGTCGCCTTGAAGCGCTCCATTCAATACGCTGCCGGCGGGGCGACTTTTTCCTATTTCAAGTTGAGAAAAGACTTCTACTTCGGTTTTACGAAAATCGGCCCCTTTTTCATGGCGCAAAAAGAGAAGGCGTTTCTCGATGCATGCCATCTCAGCGCCCACGGCCGCTGCGCCTTCGACCGGGCCGCTCTCGACATGGATCGCCTGGACAAAGCAGTGCTGGAGACCCTGATGGTGCCGTTTCCGAAGCGAACCCGCAACAAGGTCAAGGACATTTGGGGGTCAGGTCTTGAACCGAAATAGCGAGCGCAATTCCAGCCGAAGGTCCAGCCAATCGTTATGGCTGGCGGACTTACGGCGGAGTGAGCGAGCGAAATAAAAACAGATAAAAAGTCCTTACGGTCGAAGATTCCCCGTAGCTTGCTGCGGGGATCTTCAAATTTAGCGTTTTTGGGGATCAGAGGGGTTAGAGGAAAGAGATGCGGGATCTGATCAAGCAGGAACAGTTTGAGCTGGAGGTGCTGGACCGATTGCAGAGCGGCCGGTTTCTGAACCGACTGGTCTTCGGCGGTGGCACCATGCTGCGCCTCTGTTATGGACTGGACAGGTATTCCGTCGATCTCGATTTCTGGCTCCTGAACAAAAACGGTGAGAAGAATTTTGATCACACGGCGTGGTTTTCCGGTTTGCGGCAGTTTTTGGCCCGCCATTATGAGATTCGGGATGCGGCGGACAAGTTCCACACACTCCTCATTGAATTGAAATCGCCGGATTATCCGCGCAGTCTGAAACTGGAAATGCGCAAAGGGGTGAAGATGACGAAGACCGACCGGGCCATCGCGTACAGCCGTCATTCATCGGTCCAGGTCTATGTCCGGACCATTCCGCTTCCGGAGATGATGACGTCGAAGATCGAAGCCTTCCTGCAGAGAAAGGAGATCAGGGATGCCTATGACCTCGAATTTATGGTCAAAAAAGGGGTGCAGCCTGATATTTCCCCCGAGAAGGGGGATCAGATCCTGACTGCCATCGCCGCCTTGACCCGTCAGGACTATAACGTCAAACTGTGTTCGCTCCTGGAGGCGGATCAAAGACCCTATTACCGGCAGAATAATTTCAGGATTTTGAAGTCTTACCTGGGAAGATAAGGGGAGGGGCGGAAGGAAGAGGCAATCAATCTGGCCCTGGGAGAAATCGAAAAAAACAAAGGGGTTCTATATGACTCAGCTGCAGTGGATGCCTGCCTGAAGCTATTCAGGGAAGAAGGGTTTCAACTTGAAGGGGCTTGATTTTAAATGATAATCCTCACAGCAAGGCTGAGCTAAAATTTACTGATATCCACAATTCCCCTTCTTGCCGAAGGGTTCAGAATTTTAGATGGTAATACACATTTATGGGCAAGATTCAAGGGAAAGGAGGAGTAAGAAGATGGAAAAGCCCCTTCGGTTATTAATAGTTGAAGACTCGGAAGACGATGCCCTGTTAACGATCCTTGCGCTCAAGAAGGGTGGCTATGATCCGGTGTATGAACGGGTGGAAGATGCCGGGGCAATGCGGAAGGCTCTCCAGGAGAAGTCCTGGAATGTCATTCTATGCGATTACCAGATGCCGCAATTCAACGGTCTTGCCGCCATCGCCATTTTGAAGGAAACCGGGATCGACATTCCTCTCATCATTGTATCGGGCGCCATCGGTGAGGAGACGGCGGTTGAGTGCATGCGATTTGGCGCTTGTGACTACATCATGAAAAGCAACCTGTCCCGTCTCGCTTCCGCCATAGAACGGGAATTGAAGGAGGCAGAATCAAGACTCCAACGCAAGCGCGCCGAGGAGGCTCTGCGGGAAAGCGAGGAACGATACCGCACGATTCTTGAGAACATCGAGGATGGCTACTTCGAGGTTGATATTGCCGGTAACTTGACCTTCTTTAGCGACCCTGTTTGCCGAATGGTCGGAATTACCCGCGCTGAAATGATGGGCATGAATAACCGTCAATATACCGATAAGGAGAACAGTCAAATATTGTATCAAGCCTTCAATAAAGTCTTCAGGACAGGGGAACCCTCGAAAGGAGTCGATTATGAAATTATTGGAAAAGATGGAACCAAACTATATATTGAGTCCTCTGTATCTCTCATAAGAAATGCATCCGGTCAACCGATAGGGTTTCGCGGCATAATGCGAAATATCACCGAGCACAAGCAGGCGGAAAAGGAAGTTGTCGAGACCTTGCAGCAGTTGCAGGAAACAAGAGATATGTTGATCCAGTTCGAAAAACACGCGGCTGTCGGACGATTGGCCACCGGCGTCGCCCATGAACTTCTCAATCCCGCCAGCATCATCTCCTCACAACTCCAATTTATGGAAGATGAAACACTTACCGATCAGGCCAGAGAAAGTGTGAGAATCTGCCGGGAACAACTGCAAAGGATCGCCAAGATCAGCCATGATTTGCTTCAATCCTCCGCCAAAAAGCCAACGGTGCTTGTTGGTGGCGACCTCCGCCGTGTCATCGAAGTGGGTCTGCAAATGACGGAGCGCAGGAGGAAAGAGGATCATGTCCAGGTCGAGTACGATCCCCCACCGGCAGTCATCCCTGTAAAAATGGAAAGAGACAGGCTGGTGAAGGTGATGGTCAATCTTATCCTCAACGCCTGTGACGCGATGACGGGTAACGATTCGAAACGAATGATTATTGCCGTATATCGTCCAGAAGTGTCCTCGAGGAGACCATCCGTCCGTCTGATTGTCGCCGACAACGGTCATGGTATCCTTGCGGGAGAATTGGACAAGATTTTTGAGCCGTTCTTTACCAGGAAAGATCCGGGAAAAGGCACGGGATTGGGTTTGTCCGTCTCTAAAGGCATCATCCAGGAACATGGCGGAACGATTCATGCGGAAAACAATGACATGGGGGGGGCATCCTTCATCGTTGAATTGCCGCTTGACCATCCATGAAGCCGTAGAGGTATGATTCATGCAGTATATCGGCGAGTCGTCATGCGGCACTTAGCTTATAAGCGACGATAAGGACCAGTTCTAAGCATTAATTCATGCGGTTGCGTTCCAGGACATGCTGGAACGGGTTCCGTATAAGTATGGAAATGTTTCCATAGAGACGATTCCATATTCTCTGACCTGATCGGAGAGTCCATGACCTCACGAACCCTTTTGTACTTCCCCATTGTTCATAGCCAATTGGATATGGGGGCTCTT
>JBAZOY010000143.1:0-3758 GCA_041648505.1 Syntrophales bacterium
GAGAGGATTATTACCCGGTCTGAAAGATTGTATCTCATAAGGGGGCGACCAAAACGGATGGTCAAATCCATTACCGGCACGATCGTACCACGAAGATTGAAAGCGCCGGCAATAGAAGAAGGATGCTCCTCAAGCACTGTCAGCTCCGGAAGCCAGGCGATCTCCCTGACCACGTCCGTATTGACCGCAAGAAGGAGCCCATGCACACTGAAGGTAAGGAATGTTTGATTTGTCATCTTTCGCGTACCCTTTCCCGATCAAACGGTATTGCCGTTTCGTCGGTTACACCCATCAGATATTCGACATACTTAATCAATTCTCCGGCGGTGCTGTCGTAAGGCGGAACGGTGGCTTGAGAAGGCAGTGACTGAAGATGTTCCATGGCCGTGCTGCGCATTTTTTTTGCGCGGGGGAGATCGTTTTCCTTCAGATAAAGACCGCTGATCTCGAGATAAGCCGCAACACATCCGGGATCGAGGTAAATAACCTTTTTAAAACAGTTCTTTGCCTCTTCGTCGTCACCCTTCGCCTCTGCA
Organism: Syntrophales bacterium; assembly: GCA_041648505.1. Lineage (GTDB taxonomy): Bacteria > Desulfobacterota > Syntrophia > Syntrophales > CG2-30-49-12 > JBAZOY01. The sequence goes on from JBAZOY010000143.1 coordinate 537, forward strand.
ATATGGGCAAGAAGAAAATAGGGCTCTGCCGACAGCGCATTGATATGAATAGCCATTCGGCAGGCGCTTTCTGCCTTTTCGTAGTCGCCGGAATTTGCGTATGTCCGCGCACCGGATAATACCCGGTCAAAATCGCCTGAGCGGCCATCCACGACTTCTTTCCCCTTTCTGACGGCTTTGCGTGGGGATTTCTTTACCTTCCGGAGGGAAACTGACGGGTGTTCAGTCATTGTTCTTGTAATCACGACATCTCTTGTTTGTGTCTGTTCCTTTAATTCCGGAGTTTTCTTTTTATATCCGGAGATTTTTTTATATATGACCGCCTCTGGAAACAGCTTCTTCTGCAGGCAGGGAAAGTCGTTGCCATAGAGTTCGCCGTGCCCTGTTATAAGATAGCCCCCTTCGTTCAGAATCGGTATGCATTGATTAATGACGCCTGATACCGCTTCTTCATTTTTAAAATATATAAAGACGTTCCGGCAGATAATGATGTCCATATTTCTGATTTCGGCGTTCTCTGAGGAGAGTTTATCTGCAATCAGATTTCCCTCCCGGAAGGTGACCATCCTTTTTATCCGGTCATCAATCCGCCACATATCTTTATTTCGGGTAAAATATTGCCGATGAACATCCTCATCCATCCTTCGGAATGACCAATCGGTATAAACACCCTGCCGTGCTTTTTCAATTGAGTCTTCATTGATGTCCGTTCCCAGTATGAATACCTCCCATCCCTTCAGATCGGGGAAAAACCTGTCGAGAAGAATTGCGACTGAGTATGGCTCTTCACCTGACGAGCACCCTGCGCTCCAGATTCGCAAGGTATGGTCATTACCCTTCGTTTTGATCAATTCAGGCAGGATGCTGTTTTGAAGTAAATAAAAATGACCCTGATCACGGAAAAAATAGGATTCACCGGTTGTCAGCAATCTTATGAGTTCTTTCCATTCCTGTTTGCTTGCCGGGGTATCCGATTGAAGAAAGCTGAAATACCTTTCCGACTCACCGATTGTTGCGCTTTTCATACGCACAGGCAGCATCCTGCTTAATAATTCACCATCTTTCTCGCGGATATTCAATCCGAAACGGCTTGAAATAAGCTCCTTGAATTGCTGCAAAAGTGTAATTTCAAATGGCTTCATTGGATATTTCGTCCTGAAATTTTCCCCGAGAAACATTAAAGTTGACAAGCCGGATCAATCGATTCATTTGTTTTTATGCCTGCCTTTTTTCATGTTTTCATGTTTATTTTTTGCCAATTCTTCAATCAAAATAGGAATCTCTTCGATTTCCGCCACCTTATCGAAAAAATAATCAGCGCCCAGTTCCTCGCATTTTTTCCGATACTGCGGATATGGATAATTGGTCAGCATGATGACACGGATCGGCAGCTTTTTATCTCTGATATCTTTCAAAACCTCAATGCCGCTTTTACCGGGCAGGCGTATGTCCAGGATCACCACATCCGGTTCGTACGCTGAGATGGCAGTGATGGCATCCCGGGCATCGTTGGCTTGCCCGACGACTTCAACGTCGGGAATATCGGTGAGCATTTGTCGCAGTCCCTCACACACGATCTTCGAATCATCAACAATAAGAACTTTCATGTCAGACCTCGCAGGAAGTTATTTTAAGATTCTTCTCCCAAAATTTGGAGATTATCCTTTTTTGATTTGTAATTACTCAGCCACCGATCTACGCTGATCATCACTGATATTTTTTCTTTGTATTTAAATCTATCTGCGTTCATCTGTGTGAATCTGTGGCTGAATAGTTACTTTAATTCTATGATATCATTTTCAGGGCGTTTGTCTGTCAGGGAAACCTGATCTTTTTGTAGGGGAATCCCTACAAGGAAGGGGAGCATACAAATCTCTGTTAGAGGCTGTTATAAAATTATTAGAGCGCGGCTACCGGTATGGACCAAGTGGATGGTGTGAGGGGCAATGGATGGCAGTTATGCCATTGATATTGTTATTATCAGGATTGAGTTCATGCGGCAACATATTGGCGGATATCCACCTGTGCACCGATTTCTGCCATCTGTTCAGCAGATTTCAGCAGATCGCCTGTTACATTTTCATCTACGTAATCTTCACCACAATTCGGGCATACTTGAGCAGGTACCTGTTTAACAACGTAGGTAAGGCCATCCCTTTCTAAAGTGACGGTTGTTGTGCCAAGTTTTGTTTCAGCATGTTTGCAAATGACGCATTTCATGGGATTCTCCTTTTATAATTATGTTGTAAAAATTTCTGGATTCCCGTTTGCACGGGAATGACGACTTTTGCAATTGGCTCCCTTACCCTGTTTCAGACGAGGTGATTTTCTAATGCATAGCGAGTCAGATCCGAATTGTTGCTCATTTTCATCTTTTCCATGATGCGGCTGCGGTAGGTGCTGACCGTTTTTCCGCTGACACAGAGTTCATCCGCAATGCTATTCAGTGACTTTCCCTGGGCAATCATGCATAAGATCTGAAATTCCCGGTTTGAAAGGCTCTCGTGAGATGGTTTATCAAACGCTCCCAGATGGGAAACCAGTTTCTCGGCGAGAGATGCGCTGACATACTTACCCCCGGCATTCACTTTTCTGATGGCCTTAACCAGTTCGTCCGGAGCTCCCTCTTTCATCAGGTATCCTGAGGCGCCGGCCTTGATGAACCGCAAACCGTACTGATCCTCCGAGTGAACGCTCAGAATGAGGACCGGGAGGTTCGGATGCTCATATTTTAATTGTTTCAACACATCAAAACCGCTCTTGTCGGGCAGCGTGACATCCAGAAGAACGAGCGTACAGTCCGTCTTTCGAACAAGCGAAAAACATTCTTCGGCGTTTTTCGCTTCCCCGGCGACCTCCATATCCGGTTCGTCTTCGATAATCTGCCTCAGGCCGCGCCGCACCACCGGATGGTCATCGACGATAATCACTCTGATCATCTAATGCCTCCTCCTCGATCCTGATCCATTGAGAGCTTTGCATAACGCCCCCTTTTGCACGATTTCTGCGTCAAGCTCAAATTTCAATCCTCGAAATACTTCAATGTATTCCTGCGGTTAAAATTTTCGCCTTCCTTGAACTTGGGCAAAATTGGACATTCTTCAAAGGTCTCACAGTAAAAAGGGGACATAAAATAATATGACTGAATTAAGACGCGCTGTCGGTTTGAGAACCGTGGTTTCAACGGGAGCCGGAATGGCTCTTGCCACTGTAACTTATGTT
>JBAZOY010000144.1:0-3756 GCA_041648505.1 Syntrophales bacterium
GTTCCGGCAATGGTTTTTCCTGTTGCTGTAGAATTAAATGTAACCGTACCTGTGCCGTTAGTGAATGTTCCGGCATTGCTCCAGCTGCCACCCACATAAAGATTGGCCGGGGCTGTTACAGTTCCTGTTGTAATTGTAAAATTACCGGCAATATCTGCATCGTTTGAAAAACTCCATGGTCCGGCAGCGTTAAAAGTAATATTGTTAAATTTTCCGGTCGCACCTGTAAGCGTTCCGGCAATGGTTTTTGCTCCTGTTGCAGAAGTAAAAGTAATTGTGCCTGTTCCGCAAGTGAATGTTCCGTTATTAAGCCAGCTGCCGCCCACATTGTGAGTGTAAGGACCTGGATTATAAATGGTATTCGCACCAATTGTTACATTTCCGGTAACACTAAAGGTAGCAGCAGCAGTAGCAGAAATTGTTCCTGCCGTGGTGAAGTTACCTGCAATTATTACTGCTGTAGACGGCATTGTTTTTATGCCGGAACCGCTTAATGTTAGGTTATTGTAACCATTTGCCGGAACTACGGGAATAGTTTGTGCAGCGCCATTAAAATTAACTGTGCTCCCTGTATTAACAAACGCGCCGCTACCGCTAAATACTAGAGTTGAAACATCGAATATACCTGAAATACCTATAATGCCATTAAGAGTAACGCTAAGGTTAGCACCACGTGTGCCAGAAACAGTAAGATTTGAAAAATTGTTAGCAGCTATTGTTTGCGCACCTGCACTATTATAAATTACCGTATTGGGATCTGCTGTTGCAACTAGATTTGCAATGCCCGATGTTCCGCTAATTGCAAGAGTAGCATTGGTTGCTTGTGTAAGTGTTCCTGATCCGGCAAGTGCAGTGGAAACCGTTAATGTGCCGGGGTTATTATTTGTATAAGTTCCGTTTACTGTTAAGGTGGTAAACGTAAGCCCTGCTGCTCCTGTTATTGATTTTGCAGCGCCTGTTAAGGTAACGCCGGCAGAGGTTGCGGTGAAAGTTCCTGTATTTGTCCAGTTTCCTCCTACGGTAATAAGACCGGTACCCTGTGTAATGTTTCCTGCTCCGGTAAGATTTCCTGTAAGATTAACAATCGTATTGCTTGTATTTAGCGCCGTCGGGCTTCCTGCAGCCCAGTTACCTGCAATTGACAGTGTTCCTGCAGCAGTTGTTTTAATGCCTACATCGCTAAAAGTAAGATTTCCATAAGTTGCATTAGCAGCTACGGCTTGAGCGCTGGCGCCATTATATATAACAGTACTGCCTGGATTTAAAGCGCCTAATGTAGGATACGTCGTTACATTTGTAATGGTTAATGTTGCATTATTTGAAACATCAACTGCAGCCGTTGTTAAAGCAAAGGCTGCCGGAATAGTGAAATTAATTGCATTTGTTCCATCACCCACTACGACTTTTGCAAGAGTTGCTGTCCATGTACCGGTAATTGTAGCGCTGGCGCCGTTATATATGTTAAATACCTGGTTAGCAAGGGCAAAATCGGTTGGATTTGTACCGCTGCCATTGGTGTTTGTACCCCAGTTAGTAAGAACATTAAGCGCTGTGCCTGATACATTGTAATAATTTGTACCAAAAGTTTGTATACCTCCGGCAGTTGTTGGTCCACCTGTTGGGGTAATACCGGTGATAGTAAAATTACTTGCCGTTAAAGCAGCAACATTAATAGTATTGCCAACAACAGCGCCTGCTGCAACATCGGCAGTAATATATATGTAGTTAATTCCAAGTGGTATTACCTGCGAAAATGCCGGGAATGTTTTTAAACCGAATGTACCTGGCGTTGTAAGAGTGCTTAACAAAGTAGATGTACCTACGCTAAAAGCGCTATTAGTTGAATAATAAACTTTAAGATTAATTATGTCTGCGGAAACGTAAGTCCCTGCTGTTGTACATGTAAGGCCGGTAAGAGTGGCATTGACTCCGGAAACGGTAAGAGCTGATTTATGTAATACCAGGTTATTGGTTCCTGCGCCAACACTGGCAGCAGCTACCTGTGGAGCATTGTCTGATAAAACAACGCCGGCATTAGCTTCTCCCACCACAAAGTCAGCAGCAGTAAGAGCAGTTTGTCCTGTAATTTGAGTGGTATAAGGTCCTGAACCTGCATTTGCTACGGGAGTTGGAGCCGGAGATGTCCATGGACCCCCAGTTGGGTATTTACCAACAATAAAATTAGCCTGAGTTCCTCCTCCGATAATATCACCCGAATTATAAGTAAATGTCGGAGCATAACTGGTACAAGCAAGACCACCACTACCAACTAAATTCCAATATTTGTTAACATCTTTTGTTGTATTTACCGTTGAAGTAGAAATTTGAGGGTGTTGTCCGTCATTAACGAGGGCAGTAAAGTATCCTGCAGTGCCGACCGTTGTAAAAGCAACATTAACGGGGGTATAGCTTGTGGCTGTTCCCACATCAAAAGTATAGGCAGGAGAGCCTGTAGCAATTAATCTTCTCAGGTTGCCTACTATCTGCCCGCTTGTGCGGGATACCGCAGCGATTTCATTATTTGCGACAATAAGTATGTTAGCTCCTGTAGTAATATTACCCGAGGTTAAAGTGAGGATGTTATTTACCGTTGCATCAGCGATAAGTGTAACCCCCCCTGAACTTTTATTTACTGTAAGGTTGTAAAATGCAGTAGCGCCAGTAATGCTTTGAGTGGAAGTGCCGTTAAATGTAAACGTACTTGTTCCGGGAGTGAATGTTCCGCCATTGATCCAGTTGCCGCCCACATTAAGAAGGTTGGCCAAGGGCTGTACAGTTCCTGCTGTAATTGTAAAATTACCGGCAATATCTGCATTGTTTGAAAAACTCCATGTTCCTGCGGCGTTAAAAGTAATATTGTTAAATTTCCCGGTCGTACCTGTAAGTGTTCCGGCAATGGTTTTTGTTGCAGCAACAATAAAAGTAATTGTGCCTGTACCGCAAGTGAATGTTCCGAGATTGCTCCAGCTGCCGCCCACATTGTGAGTGTAAGGACCGGCATCAAAAGTGGTACCCGCTCCAATTGCTACATTTCCGGTAACAGTAATGGCAGCTAATGCAGTGGTAGAAATTGTTCCTGCCGTAGTGAAGTCGCCTACAACTGCAAGCGCTGAAATCGGCAATGTTTTTACGCCCGAACCACTTAATGTAAGGTTATTATAAGCTACATCTTTTACTGTTTGGGCTGCACCGTTATAATTAACAGTATTGGTTACTACAGTAGCAGCTAAACCACTAATGGTAGAAGTTCCGCCAATATTAAGAATTGAGCTTACTGCCTGTGTAAGTGTGCCGCTTCCGGCAAGCGAAGTGGAAACTGTTAATGTGCCATTATTTGTATATGTTCCGTTTACTGTTAAGGTGGTAAACGTAAGTCCTGTTGCTATTGTCTTTGCAGCACCTGTTAAGAGAACGCCGGCAGAGCTTGCGGTGAAAGTTCCTGTATTTGTCCAATTTCCTCCAACGGTAATAAGACCGGTACCTTGTGTAATGGATCCTATTCCGGTAAGGTCGCTGGCAGCGCCACTAAGAGTAACAATCGTATTGTTTGTATTCAGGTTTGTTGTGCTTCCCACAGCCCAGTTACCTCCAATTGTAAGTGTTCCTGCAGCAGTTGTTTTTACGCCCGCGCCGGAAAACGTAAGGTTGTTGTAGGTTCCTACAGGCACAGTCTGAGTTGCACCATCATATATAACTGTTCCTGCCCATGTTTTACCTGTTGGTAAAGGTGTAGCAGAAGTGTTTTGAGTTTGTAAT
>JBAZOY010000145.1:0-3736 GCA_041648505.1 Syntrophales bacterium
CCAACAGCCGGGCCATCTATGTAATCAACGACCTCAATACGACCAATACGGTGATTCCCACCTGGGCGCCTAATACCAACTGGACGACCCCCGCCAGTGTTGCGGTGTCCGGGTTCACCGGCACTTCCGGCGCGTACGGGTATAGGCATGAACTTGCCCAGCGGGTGCTTCCGGCTAGCGCCACTACCGATAACGCAATTACCGGCGCCAGGACCAGTAGCCGTTACGCCATGTCCGCCATGGTTCTCCCTCCGGTGGCGGTCAGCGTTGCCACCGGCGCAGCCGCCCCGAACATTAATGTGTATGCCGGTGACACCGGCAAGGTTGCGGATGCCTTCACGCTGACGGGCACCGGTACGGTTACCGGCATCCAGGTTACCGGCAACGCCAATACTACAAACACCAACATTTCCGCCATCAGGATTTACCGGAAGGGCGACGCCAATACCACGGTCCATACTCCCGGCGTTGATACGCTCATCGGCTCCGGAGTATTCGGCGCCGTCGGAACAACCCCGGTGAATATTGCTGTTAGCGAGGCAATCTCCGCCTCCACCAATTATATTATCGTTTACGATATAACTGCCGGCGCAATCGCCAACGGCACATCAATTTCGTTTACCGGCGCTGTCACCGCCCTGACTCCGGCAGCCGGCACCCTTGCCGATGCCGGTGCAACTATTACCCTGCTGGCGACGACAACTTTAGGGAACGCCACGGAACCCGCCACAGCCCGTCTCTGGAAGTCGAGCGCAGCCACCAACATGGACGCCTTTACCCTGCAGCATAACGGCACTGTCGCCACCGATGACGACACGATTTCAAACGTAACCGTCACCCTGGCGCCGCAGTATATTTCCGGCGGTTCCGGCGGCACTGTCTCCAAGATCAAGCTGATGGAGATAGTCGATTCTACCGGCACTATCGTATACGGTTCGGTTAACCTCCCCACAACCGGCGATACCTGGAATATCCCCCTCACCGGTATGACGGCTACCCCGACCCCGGCAACCTACTATGTGCGCGTCTCCACTGCAGATGTCATTACCCCTTCGGTTACCGATACCTCCGGCACGCCGGACGGCTATTATGTTTTCAATGGCACGATTACCTCCTACGTTCACTCCAAACCCAACAACAAGCCGGTTAACACCGATTCCGCCAGTCAGAGTCTGGTGATAGATGTTGAAAAGCCGATCGGTCCGGCGACCGCAAACGCAGTCACCGGTGTCAATAATGGTGAAATCGATCTCACCTGGGCTAGCGGCAGCGATCCCAACGGCGGCTCCCTGAATGCGGTAACGCCCTATGTGATCATGCGTAGCGCCCCAGAGGGGGGTGTCCCTAACCCCGGCTGCATCGACGGCACGAATCTGGCGACCGTACCCGGTGTTACCATCAATTACGCCGCCCGCAGCGTTACCGATAAAGGTCTGGTCGACATTCAAGCCACCCAGTATCAATACCGTATCTGCTCCAAGGACACCCTGGGGAACCTGAGCACCGGCGCAACAGCCCTGGCTACCGCCAAGGTGAACAGCGTCTGTACCAACCCGCCGTCAATCAACCTGATTCCAGATTCGCAGATTGTCAAATCCACCGGGACACCTTTTACGCTGCAGATCGCCAACACGGATACCGGCACTTGTCCCGACGTTGTATTCAGCCTTGCGCTGGCCAATGAGGCGGGCTCTATTACGCACTTTGACAAGAGTTTCCCCGCCACGGTAACTTTGGGTACCGGTGGCGCAGGTGCGCCGACAGGTACGACCGTGCCGATTACCATAACCGGCCGCCCGGAAGCCAGCCAGCTTGAGCAGTACAAATTCGCCATCACGGTCACCTCCCCCGGCAACAACCATGGTCTGCCGCAGACAACCGTCCAAGTGACCGGCATACTGAACGACATGCCGCCTATCGTCCATAACAGCGGCAACATGGCTAAATATCAGTACGGCAACTGGGGCCAGACCTATACCTGCGCGACCTGCCACTCCAACAGCACCACCAATATCAAGGGTGTTTACACTATCATTTCAACGCCGATCGGCCGTCGTAGCGTCGTCTTCAGTAAAACTTCTTCAGTTGTAGCTGATAGCGACGGCGTCTTCAGCAACGATCAACGGACTGTCAAGAACGTTTCCAACAATGTCTGTTCCGTCTGTCACCACAGTACACGCCAGCATCAGTACAGCGCCAACAAAATAGGGGCTGTAGTCGGTCCGCAGGGCGATGAATTATACAACCCGGATCACTATAACAGTCGCGATTGCGTCAGGTGCCACACCCACAATACCGCCTTTCGCTCCATTTACGGTCTCTGCGGCGACTGCCACGGCTTCAAGAACACTGGCTATTCTCCGATCAATAAAACAACCATGGTCAAGGACCTGACGAACGCACTCGGACCCGCGCCGCCAAACTACGGCGCCCACCAGCGTCATAACATTGCAAAACTGACCTGCGCGGCCTGTCACAGCAATACCAATCATGGCCTGGAAACAACTGCCTGGCTTGGTGATAATAAGCTGGAAATAGGTTTCACCACCAGCAGTGATACTTTCCCCGGTTACAATCCTGCTCCTGCAGCAACCAAAATCGGCGGGACCTTCTACGGCACCAATAACCTGAACATCCCCTTCACCTGGATGGCGGGAGCAGGCACGACGATCAATCAGATCGCCGATTATAACAACTCCTGCAACACTTACTGCCATGGAACGTGGTCCGGCAACACCGGCAGTCAGACTCAGCCCATCTGGGTCGGCGGCGTAACCCAGGTTCAGTGCGGCTCCTGCCATTACGCCACCGCCGCCGTGCCGCCGACTTCCGGCAGTCACGCCAAGCACGCCGCCAATACCGGCGCCGGTCTGGGAATAGCGTGCAGCAAATGTCACGCAACCTACGCCTCATATACCGGCAGTGCGCACATCAACGGCAAGGTTGAATGGAGCATGACAAACTACCCCGGAGCGCTCTATAAAGGTTACACTGCCGGTTCGACCAACGCTCCGGCGCCGACGGCGACCATCAACTACGGGCAGTGCACAAATCTCTACTGCCACAGTAATATCCAGAATCCGACAACCGGCACCGGTCTTCCTACTACCTATGCTACACCCGTATGGGGCGGAACCGCCGCATGCGGCAGTTGCCACGTCTATCCGAATACCACCGGCTCACACGCCAGTCATGAAAATGTCGATGTCGCCTTTGACTGTCACGTCTGCCACAACAACGGCGGCACGACCGCCCCCCTGAAGCATGCCGACGGCACCATCGACTTCAGTTTTGTCGGTCTGGCCCAGAACACCACTTATTCCAGGGGCAATGCGGTTGCTCCCGGAACCGCCTATGGCACCTGCGGCACCAGTGATTGCCACGGCCGGTTCACCCGCGCCTGGGGTACGCCTGCTTCCGGATTGCCGATGTGCGACAAGTGCCACGGTTCCGCCACCTCGGCCCGCGGCTTCTACAATACCCGTGGTCCGGACGGCACCCTCAGTATCTACTCAACCGCCATTGGTATGCACGACATTCATATCCAGAACCCGAATTCACCGCGCAAGGCGACTTTTGCCCGCTTCACTTCCTATGCCGCCAGTTATAAGTGTGTTCAGTGTCATAACAACCCAACCGGTCCTTTTACTGCCGGCCATATCGATACCTCCCTCCCGGCCGAGGCTCCCTTCAGTCATATCAGCTCAATTTCTCATAAGGGTGACGCGTTCCAGTA
>JBAZOY010000146.1:0-3706 GCA_041648505.1 Syntrophales bacterium
TGATAAATAATATCCGGGTTGATAATTCACGCAATGTAACATACAATGCAGGTCCGGAAAGGACAGAAGTAGAAAAACATGTTGGTAAAACAATTACCCCGGTTGCTATTAAAGAAAGAAGCCAGCCTGGTCAGAACCTGAGCAAAAATCAGCTTCAGATATACAGACCGCAGGTGCAAAAACATACCTCCGGCGGACAGAAACCTGCTCCATCCAAAGTGACGAGTTTGGAAAATGTGAAAACTTCATCGCAAAAAGCTGCTGAAACTCCCACGAAAAGAGTAAATCAACCGGCTAAGCGGCAGCCATCACAGCAGCAAAAAGCCGATCAGCCGACAAAGCAGCAGCCAGCACAGCAGCAAAAAGCCGACCAACCGGCTAAGCAGCAGCAGCCATCACAGCAGCAAAAAGCCGATCAACCGGCTAAGCAGCAGCCAGCACAGCAGCAAAAAGCCGATCAGCCGACAAAGCAGCAGCCATCACAGCAGCAAAAAGCCGACCAACCGGCTAAGCAGCAGCAGCCAGCACAGCAGCAAAAAGTTGATCAGCCGGGTAAGCAGCAGCCGGCACAGCAGCAAAAAGTTGATCAGCCGGGTAAGCAGCAGCCGGCAGAACGCCAGAAAACTAATCAGCCCAAAAAGGCGGCAAAGGTAAAGACAACAAAACAAGCTAAACCACCCAAAGATACTAAGGGAGAAAAGCCTCCTCATTAATCGTTTCACCTTTTCTGTTAACGCACCCAGGAACATTCCGGAGTTCAATAATCTCCACCTTTAATTAATATTCCATATCTTTGAATATTCTTATTGAAATTTATTGGTATAAATTCTTCAGAAGAATGAAAAATTGTCTTTTACCGGGTTTTTTTAAAAGTTTTTTAGATAAATATTTGCTTTTTACTTTTAAATGTTATAAGTTTGTGTTTAGATGTGAAAATATCTATTGTTTAATACCAGGAAAAACAAGTATTAAACGCGCATTGCCAAGCTAATTATTTTACTGTCAAGAACTTACAAATAATTTTAATATTAAAACAAAATAAAATGAAAACACAACTACTCAAAGTATTAACAGTGGCTATGCTGTTTTTAATGTCAAATGTGAATTACGGACAGATTGCACCTGATCTTAATTCGGCTGCCGATTTCGGGATTCTCGCAGGTACAGCAATCTCCTTCAACGGAGTCGCTAGTGTGATTAATGATATGGATGTTGGGTTAAGTCCGGGCTTTCGTTCTTCCATCACAGGAGTTCCTCCTTCCAGCGTAGTGAATGGAGCGATTTACGCTGCCGATGATGCCCCTCCGGTGCCTGCCATGCTTTTACAGGCCAAACTGGATCTTACCAATGCGTATCTTTTTGCTGCAGGAGCATCCGCCCCGGCGCCCGTTACAGTATCAGGTGATCAGGGCGGCACAACACTTTACGCGGGCATTTATAAATCAACCTCTACACTTTTAATACAATCAGGAGATCTGACACTTGATGCTCAGGGTGATGCAGATGCCGTATGGATTTTTCAGATAGCATCTGACTTTACTACAATAGGCGGTGGACCTTTTCCGTCTGGGTCAGGTGGAAATGTTATCCTTACCGGAGGCGCTCTGGCTGATAACGTCTTTTGGCAGGTTGGCAGTTCAGCGACCATTGGAGACTATACAGATTTTTACGGTAACGTATTGGCCTTAACATCTATAACCATGAATTCATATGCCAGAATAGAAGGCAGATTACTTGCAAGAAATGGGGCAGTGACATTCGCTGGTGGTAGCACAATGAACAGACCGTTTGAGCCACCACCATCAATTCCCATCTCTACCTGGGCCCTCGTTCTTGGAGGCGCCCTGATCGCCATCGGTGTATTTGTCAGTTATCGTCGTATTATTTAGAAAATCGTTTCCAAATAAAATACCCTGCCGAAGCCAGTACCATCACAGTTGACTTCGGCAGAATGCTGAATGCGGTAATATCTCCGTTTACGGATAGAACGCCTTGATAAAAAACCTTAAAACAAAATCTTATGAAAGTACAAATACTCAAGGCATTAACAGCGGTTGTTCTGTTTTTATTGCCGAATGTGAATTTTGGACAGGCGGCTCCTCCTTTAGGGGCAGCTGAAAGTTTTGCGTTATTTACCTCAGCTGGAGCATTAGACAATCTTGGAGCAACATCCGTAACAGGCGATATTGGCTCTAATTCAGCTGCAGTAACTGGATTTCCTCCTGGCGTAATAGTTGGAACAATTTATAATCCACCGGATCCTACTTTAGCACAAGCTGCAGCAGATGTGAGCACTGCATATGGCTTATTGAGCGGTATGGGCGGCTCTGTTTTAGGAACTACCATAGGAAACAACGATACGCTTACCGCAGGTGTTTACTTAACGGGAGGTGCAGCAACATTAAATGGAAATTTATATTTAGATGGGCAAGGTGATCCTGATGCTTTATTTATTATCCGGATAGGTGGCGCTTTATCTACAAGCACATTCTCAAACGTTTTTCTGATCAATTCAGCCTCCTTGTGCAATGTGTATTGGCAAATAATGGGAGCATTTTCTTTAGGAGGTGGTTCTGTTTTCAGGGGTACTATAGTTGGTGGCGGAGCTATCAGCTTATTGGAAGGCTCATCTCTTCTGGGTAGAGGCCTTACAACTACGGGAGCTATTGACTTGCATAATAATTTAGTTACTATAGCCCTGGCACCGGTAGCGACAGCAAGTAATAACGGTCCGGTCTGTGTAGGCAGTTCGCTCAGTCTGACAGGAGGTCCGGCAAGCATGACGAGCTATGCGTGGACAGGACCAAACGGGTTTACCAGCACATCACAGAGTCCGACAGTCTCCGCCAATGCCACAACGGCAATGGCAGGTACATATAGTCTTACAGTTACCGATGGCAATGGATGTACAAGTATAGCTGCCACAACGACAGTAACAGTCAATGCATTACCAGTAGCGACAGCAAGTAATAACGGTCCGGTCTGTGTAGGCAGTTCGCTCAATCTGACAGGAGGTCCGGCAAGCATGACGAGCTATGCGTGGACAGGACCAAACGGGTTTACCAGCACATCACAGAGTCCGACAGTCTCCGCCAATGCCACAACAGCAATGGCAGGTACATATAGTCTTACAGTTACCGATGGCAATGGATGTACAAGTATAGCTGCCACAACGACAGTAACCGTGAATCCATTACCGGCAGCCGCTGCCGGAGCCGACACGACTATCTGCTTGAACGCAAGCACCCAGATTGGTGAGGTAACTGTTACCGGAAGCACTTACAGCTGGACCTCATTACCTGCCGGATTTACTTCAACCGAAGCTAATCCCACGGTCACTCCTTTGATAACAACCACCTATATCGTTGTTGAAACCATCACGGCAACTGGTTGTCAAATGTCAAATTCTGTGACCGTTACAGTTAACCTATGTGGAACCACACTGGTTCCCATCTCCACCTGGGCGCTCCTTCTTGGAGGCGCCCTGATCGCCCTCTTCGTATTTGTCCGTTATCGCCGTATGGTTTAGAAAATAGCACCCACACAAATGCCCTGCCGAGGCCACCTCCATCACAATTGACTTCGGCATAAGTTACAGTAGAAAGGAGCCGCCCTTTTGGGAAGGCTCCTTTTATTTAATGTGTGAATGATGTAATTTTTTTCTAAAATTGTGTAACACTTTCCGGAACTAAAGTACTGACCTTTG
>JBAZOY010000147.1:0-3640 GCA_041648505.1 Syntrophales bacterium
AATCCCGCACCCCGAGTGCTCGGGGGGATTAATATCATTTTTCTAATGATACAAATTTACAACATTGTTTTCAAAAAAACTAATTTTATCTCATTTTTTTATGTTTTTTAACTCCTAATGAAATTTTTTCTAAATTTCCTCTGTAAATTGTTTCGTTTTTTTATGGTCAGAGGGAACCGTACATGAATTTTCATCAAGTATTTGTGTATTTTTGAAAATTCATGTAGGTTTGTTGCACACTTCGGCTGAATGAATTTGCAAAAAAATGCAAACTCATTCGCTCAGCCTGCCCGAACGACATTTGTTGTTCTGTCGGGCGGGTATTACTGAATCTAAGCATCTTTGCTTTTGCAAATCTGCCAAGATTCAGTATAACCCATTCGACCTAGCTCTGGGCAAGTAATTAATATTTTTATTTTGCAATTTTCCATTCTTTTTACAGCCTTTCTTTTTCCATTTTTTGCTTTTATATTTAATTTTATATTTATTTGCAGCCTATCTGAGTTATATTCGAATACACACTTTCGCCATGAAACCAAAGTGTTTTTTGGCAGCAACGAGTGCAAAAAGGACTGCAACCCCAAAATACTTCAAAAGGGTAAGTTCCGCCTGCGCATATAGTAAGAGAATTACTGAACTCTACGCCAGTACAATTATTGCCTCCTGTGTTAGTGTCATAATGTAAACCTCCATCGATTATATAGCAGTATGCCTCTTCTTGAGGTATATTTGCCCAAGAATGACCAGTTGCAGTTTGGCTTCCACTAGTGGCTGCTAAAGCAGGGAATTCGAAAGATCCTGGATTTGTAGGACAAGGCACAATTAGTGCAGAGATAACAGGTTGACTCCAATTGCCATTAGCAGTTAAAGTAGTGCTCCAATTACTCGCTTGGCTCCAACCTGATGCGCACGATGCAGCGTTAAATCTACATACTTGAGTATTAGCCCCATCGCCGGTTATTGTTACTACTTCTCCACCGGCAGTAATACAGTCGCAATCCGTATGAGTTGCACCGGCATAATTTAGTGTTGTACAACAGGAAGAAGTAGTAAAATCAACCTCGCTGCCATAAGCAGTACCACAGGCATTGGTTGCATAAGCTCTTACGTGGTAGGTAGTACCGCACGATAAACCTGTAATAGAACTGGTGAAGATACCTGTGCCGCTGCCGTCAGTGGTATATGAGTTAGCAGTTGTCGGGTTTGTTGACGTACTCCAGCACACACCACGGGCGGTTACTGCCGAACCGCCATCGGCTGTTACATTGCCCCCGCTGCTTGCAGTAGTTTGGGTAATAGAACTGATAGCGGTTGTTGTTACGGTTGGTACTGTGGTTATTGTTACTGTTTTCGTTGCTGTATTAACACAACCGCCTACTGTTACAGAATAAGTTATAACAGAGGTTCCTGCACTTACGCCTGTTACCACACCCGTGGCAGCGACAACTGTGGCTACAGCAGGAGTTGCACTTGTCCATGTTCCGCCTGCGGTGGTACTTGTCCAGGTTGCCGTTCCACCAATACATAAAGGAGTTGTTCCTGTGATTGTCTGTGCTATCGGAGCAGTTATCGTTACTGTTTGCGTTGCTGTATTAACACAACCGCCTACTGTTACAGAATAAGTTATAACAGAAGTTCCTGCTGCGACACCTGTTACTACTCCTGTGCCTGCGCCAACTGTGGCTACGGCAGGAGTTGCACTTGTCCATGTTCCGCCTCCGGTTGTACTTGTCCAGGTTGCTGTTCCGCCAATACATAAAGGTGTTGTTCCTGCGATGGTCTGTGCTATCGGAGCTGTTATCGTTACTGTTTGCGTTGCCGTATTAACACAACCCCCTACTGTTACAGAATAAGTTATAACAGAAGTTCCTGCACTTACACCTGTTACTACTCCTGTGCCTGCAACAACTGTGGCTACGGCAGGAGTTGCACTTGTCCAGGTTCCGCCTGCGGTTGTACTTGTCCAGGTTGCCGTTGCACCAATACATAAAGGAGTTGTTCCTGTTATTGTCTGTGCTATTGGAGCTGTTACCGTTACTGTTTGCGTTGCTGTATTAACACAACCGCCTGCTGTGGTTACAGAATAAGTTATAACAGAAGTTCCTGCACTTACGCCTGTTACTACTCCTGTGCCTGCAACAACTGTGGCTACAGCAGGAGTTGCACTTGTCCATGTTCCGCCTGCGGTGGTACTTGTCCATGTTGCTGTTGCACCAATACATAAAGGAGTTGTTCCTGTTATTGTCTGTGCTATCGGAGCTGTTACCGTGATTGTACCTGTTGCTGTTATTTGAGCAAACGATACATTACTTATACACATATTTATAATTATCATACCAGCGACCAGCAACCAGCAACTATAAATACTTTTTTGTGTAAATTTAGAATTTACCATCTTTTTAATTAAGTTTAAATGTTTCATATTAAATTGTTTTAATTGTTAATTACGGACAACCGCCTGTTAAGGTAATGGTATAGGTAAATGTGCCTGATGCCGTTGGCGTCCCGCTTATCGTTACTACATTGGCTGCCCAGCTGCCCGTTACTCCCGCAGGTAAACCCGTGACAGTAGCTCCCGTAGCGCCTGTGGTAGCATACGTGATACTTGTTATCGCTGTGCTGATACACACCGTCTGTGTAGTGGATCCCGAGGTTAATGTTATCGTATTGTTCGGTGTTACAGTAACGGTTACAGAAGAGGTCACATTGTTGAAACCATCATTAACCGTGACTGTATAGATAGTGGTAATAGTAGGAGATACAGTTGGATTAGCAATTGTAGAAGTAAACCCTGCCGGACTTGAAGACCACGAATAAGTGTATGAGCCGGAACCACCGCCAGCGTTTGCCTGTAATTGTACGCTTGAACCGGAACAAACCGTATTTGGCGTAGCGAAAGCGTTTGCTGCAAGAGCACCGCCGGTGATGAAGACTGTCACCTGGTCAGAACTTTGACATCCGGTAACAGCGTCAGTTACCAATAAAGTAAATGTTGTGGTAGCAGAAAGGCTCACTGTAGTTGGGTCTACGACTGTGGGATTAACTAATGAAGCAGCAGGTGTCCAGGAATAGGTGTACGTTCCACTGCCCCCTGAAACCGTAGCATCCAAAGTTGTACTTGTGCCATTTGGTATTGTCTGATCAGTTCCTGCAAAGACATTAGGTAAAGGATTCACTGTTATCGTGCCGGTGGCTGTCACTGTGCCACAGCCTCCCGTTAAAGTAACCGTGTAGTTAAATGTTCCGGATGCCGTTGGCGTTCCACTTATCGTTACTGCATTGGCTGCCCAGCTGCCTGTTACTCCCGCAGGTAAACCCGTGACAGTAGCTCCCGTAGCGCCTGTGGTAGCATACGTGATACTTGTTATCGCTGTGCTGATACATAAGGTCTGTGCATCGGATCCAGATCCCGAGGTCAATGTGATCGTGTTGTTCGGAGTTACCGTTATCGTGCCGGTGGCTGTTATCGTGCCGCAGCCTCCTGTTAATGTTACTGTATAAGGAAATGTTCCGGATGCCGTTGGCGTCCCGCTTATCGTTACTACATTGGCTGCCCAGCTGCCCGTTACTCCCGCAGGTAAACCCGTGACAGTAGCTCCCGTAGCGCCTGTGGTAGCATACGTGATACTTGTTATCGCTG
>JBAZOY010000148.1:0-3629 GCA_041648505.1 Syntrophales bacterium
AGTAGAGGTAATCGTAATTTGCGGTATGTTTCCTGTTTTTATTGTTACTCCTTCTACTTCAGTAGTTGAAACAAATGAACTTACATCAATTGTTGCATCGGTTGTGCCACTACTGATTGTAATATCTACTGGTTGTGTTTGATTTGTGATAACAACTTCTGGAGTTGTATTATTAAGAGTAGCATTACCATTACCATCCTCACCAGTTACTGGAGCAGTTTGAGTAGCAGTTAAAATATTAATTGTATAAGTCGTAGTCTTTCCATCAACTGTAATTGTCAAAACCTGACCAGTTACAGCTACTGAACTATTAAAACCAGAAATGTTTGTATTGTTAATTGTTTCAATTTGTGTAGGGCCACTACTGTAAGTTCCAGTAACAACTAATCCTCCAATATCTAATATATCACCAACAGTGTATGAAAGTTTATTGGCAGGAGTTGTGATTGTAATACTATCCAATATGATAGCTTGATCTTGAGCAAAGTTCGCGGTCACGCTTTTATCGCTGTCCATCGTTATCTCAACGGGATTATCTGAACCAATTAAGTCGCCAGACCATGAATCGAAGTGATAACTCTCATCATCAGGAATTGCGGTAATTGTCACCACGCTGCCTTCATCGTAAGGACCGGTAGCCGGACTAATTGTGCCGCCTGTTCCAGCTGAAGTTGTAAGAGTGTACTGACCAGGCGCAAGCGCCTCAGCCACAATCACATTTACGCTAGCTGTTAAATTGTCCGGATTGGTAATGCCTTCAGATAAAGTTAAAGTGCCGGTGAAGAGATAGGTGTTAGCGGTATTGCCATCATAAACCGGTAAGCCATCATCCCAAGCGACCTCTAATGACGAAGTAGTCGCATCGCTTAAGATAACATCAACAATGGTTGGCAATCCTGCAGTTTCAAGAGCGGTGCCATTAGCAACAGAGATGTCGCTGATAGAATCCACGAAAGAAACGGTGACTGGCTGGACTGGCGTTGCTGTTAAAACAACTTGAACTGTCGCTGTGAAGTTGCCTGTATTTGCAAAGCCTGCTGGAATTGTTCCCAATGTAGCAGTGAAAGTATAATTTCCTGCTAATGCTGGATTGTATATGTCCGTGTCTAACCAAGTTATTACCGGAACAGTTACTGCCGAAGCATTCGCTGTTGCGGTTATAGGCAATGCCGCAATTACTTCTGCCGCATTTATGTATGTTGCTGAACCTGCTACGCCTGCTACTACATCAGCAATGTGGTCAAAGACTGTAATTTCTACCGGAAAGTTCCAATTGGTGTTATTGCCTGAGTTGGTGATATTCAAACCATTTGTGGCAATTAATGTTGCGTTGATGTTGTTTGAATCTTTTACATCAAGATAACTTATTGTTCGTGTTGCTTGCGGGTTGATGTTCCACTGGTTCCCGGTTGATGATGAACGCAGAGAGAGCAGGTTACCCGAAGCTCCGTTGAGCGTAAGCGTGTTGTTAATTGTCTGTGTTGTTCCTGCTGTGAAAGTGAGAGTGTCGGCGGTAGAAACTGATTTTGTGAGGTTGTAAAAAGTTGTGGAACCGGAAATTGTTTGGTTAGTGCCATTGAGTACAACCGTGCCAGTACCCGGCGCGAATGTACCGCCTGGATTCGTCCAATTACCACTTATATTAATATTACCCGTTGGTGCTGTTAATGTTCCACCACTAAGGGTTACGTTTTTGAAACTGGAAGTTGATGACGGCGCAAACGTTCCGCTTGTAAGCACAAAATTATTCGTCACAGTCCAAACCCGACTACTCATAGTCCCCGACGTACCATTGTTAATCGTCATGTTGTAAAGTTGGGGAACGAACGTAACCGTTGGCTGAGTTTGAACTCCAATGCCGTTAAAAGTGACCGAACTCGTCTGCTCATTGAATATGCCGGCTGTCCCATGGGTCCAGTTGTTGCTAATCCGCAGGTCGCACGAACCGGCGTTAATTGTTTGGCTACTGGTAACCAGAATATTAAACTGACTATTGCCTGCCCCAGAACAGGTGTGAGTACCACCGCCAGTAAATGTTGTCGTTCCCGCGGTCTGACTAAATGTTCCGTCCACTACCCAATCGCCGCCTGCGTTGACGCTATTCGCAGTGCTTAAGATTGTACCTGGTCCAACCGAGAGGTTGCCATTAATTGTAATCACGCCGCCGGCCGTCTTGGTTCCACTGCCACTTGTTGTGAGGTTATTATACGTTGTTGCCTTAATTGTCTGGTCAGCGCCGTTGTAATTAACTGTATTGCCGTCAACGATTGCTGTAAGAGTAGTAATTGTAGGTACAGTAGTAGCGCTGATGTTAAGCGTGCTTGTAGAGGTTGCATTATTAAAAGAAGTAATTGTACTTGAACCGGAGTGGTTAACTATGCCGCCGGCGTTGTTGGTGATGCCGGTAATTGTTCCCGAACCGCTGATATTAATTGTGCCTGTGTTGGTAAATTTAGCAAGAGCGGTGGTAATTGCATCTGTGCCGCTGTGGTTAATAGTTCCGGCATTAGCAAGATTGTCAAGTGGACAAAGCCCACCGATATTCAGCGTGCCGATGGCGCTATTGGTGAGAGTTCCTGTCCCGGCGAGTGTAGTGGTCGCATTGATGATGCCGTTGTTTGTGAGAGTTACTGTGACACCGATGATTGTCAGTGCCGTAGCAACGGTTAATGTACCGGTATTCGTGTATGATGACCCGGCCCCGCTTATGATCACTTTTGGAATCGAAATGGGGTTTACCCCGCTGAATGTCTTGTCGGTACCGCTAAAGGTATATTCATTCGTGGTCAGGCTGGCAGTGAAAGCCCCGTCGTTCTGCAGGCTTCCGCTAAAAGAAACGGGTTCGTTCACTGACTGATTCCAGATACCGCTGCTATTGATGGTTATGTCACCGGTGAAAGTATGGCTACCCGTTATGTCGGAAATAGCCAGCGTGCCGGTCACAGTCGTAGCGCCGGTTACTGTTAAGCCTTTAGCGACCGTGAATGTGCCGGTTGTAACGCTAAGAGTGCCTCCGATGGTGGTGGTGCCGAGGAGAGTGACCCCGCCGAAAGTGTTATTAATTTCAATGTTGTTATAGGTAGTATAGGCGCCGATGGTTTGAGCCGCTCCGCCATTAAAGTTAATTGTCCCGGTGCCTCCGGTGAGCGCACCGCCTGCACCGCCGGCGTCAAAGCTACCGCCGATATTTAGTCTGCCGGCGTCCGTAAAGGTAAATTTGGCCTGAGTGGCAGTTCCCCCAAACGTGATATTGCCGGTAACATTGATTGTGCCGGTGGATACTGTTACAGCACTAGACTTGGGACTGGCGGCTCCGGTAATACTGATGCTGCTTGCGCTTAAAGTGCCTGTGCCCACCGCAAGCGTGTTAGTGCCACTTGTCCCAGGCGCACCCATGGTAATAGCGCCGGAGACTGTTAGCGAATTGGTACCGTTTATTGTAATCCCGGTGGCGGCTGTGACGCTGGTGCCAAAAGTAATGCTAGCCGCCTCAGCGAGAGCAACATCGACTATGACAGTGATACCGCTATTGATGGTAACCGCATCCGCTGAAGTTGGGACTGCGCTACCCCAAGTTGTGGTACTACTCCAGTTTCCAGAAACAGACGCAGTTCTTACCGCTGCCAACG
>JBAZOY010000149.1:0-3572 GCA_041648505.1 Syntrophales bacterium
GCAATGCCATGGCTGCTTTCATGCGCAATACCATTAACCCTACCCTCATGTGCACGGCTGAATACAACCCCTGCTTTGTCCATGCCGGGCCTTTTGCTAACATCGCAGTAGGCCAGTCCTCAATCATCGCCGACCGGGTCGGCCTGAAATTGTTCGACTACCACGTGACCGAGTCCGGCTTTGCTGCGGACATCGGTTTTGAAAAATTCTGGAACGTTAAGTGCCGCTTCAGCGGACTGAAACCCCACGTATCCGTGCTCACCACTACTGTCCGCGCCCTGAAGATGCACGGCGGAGGTCCAAAAGTAGTGGCCGGCAAGCCCCTGCCTGAAGAATATACCAAGGAAAATATAGAGCTTGTTGAAAAAGGCTGCGTCAACATGGTCCACATGATAAATGTTATCCGCAAGTCCGGCATAAACCCGGTGGTCTGCATCAACCGCTTTTATATTGATACGAATGCTGAAGTGGCTGTAATCAAAAAAGCCGCAGAGGCAGCAGGCGCCCGCTGTGCTGAATCCCAGCACTGGCTCAAGGGCGGTGAGGGAGCGCTGGAACTGGCTGATGCGGTCATTGACGCATGCAACCAAAAGAACGACTTCAAATACCTCTACCCGATAGAGATGAAGCTGCGCGACCGCGTAGCGCTCATCGCCAGGGAAGTATACGGCGCCGATGGCGTTTCCTGGCTGCCTGAAGCTGAAGCCAAGGCCAAGATGCTGGAAGACGATCCCAAGTATGCCGACTTCGCAACAATGATGGTCAAGACCCATCTGAGCCTCACCCACGACCCTACGATCAAGGGAGTTCCTAAAGGATGGACTTTACCCATCAGAGATATATTGATTTACTCAGGCGCCAAATTTCTCTGCCCCTGCGCGGGTACGATCAGCCTCATGCCCGGTACAAGTTCCGATCCTGCATACAGAAGGGTTGATGTAGACGTGAATACAGGGAAGGTGAGCGGATTGTTCTAAATTTTCATAACCATATTTTAAAAAAGCCTCCGGAAAATTTCCGGAGGCTTTTTTGTTAACCTGGCATAAGATATAATAATGCTGTATGGGACCGACTACCCAAAAGTCTATTCCACTGATAGCCGCAATCATTTTTTCAATAATATTTCACATCTCCATTATCGCCAGTGTTCCTCTTATTGGGGAATTTAATTTTGGAGGAATTCTCAATGACAGGCCGCTCTATGCAAAAATAGTATCGGAAAGCTCACAAAAAAACACTTTTCAAAGGCCGGTAAAAAAAGCGCCTGGTTATCCGTCAGCGGATGAAAATATATTGCCGAATAATAATAAAACCTCTGAAACAGAGGACACCCTTAACCCGCCATCCGAAAAAGACAATTCACAATTAAATACTGAAAAAAATCCTGCAGAAGGTATTGCTAAAAATGAAACAAATTCCCTGCCTGACACAAAAAAAGAAGAACTTATTCAACTGCTGTCAGTTTCGAAAGAAAGTTTTTTTTATGATATATATTGGCTTGGCATTCACGTTGGGGAAGCAGCGCTTGAGGCAGCAAATAACAATGGAATTGTAAGAATAACCTCGCGGGTTAATTCCGATCCATTTATATCCGCTTTTTACAAGGTAGAGGATTACGCTGAAAGCAATATGATAAACGGCAAGCCCTCGACATTTAAAACAAAGCAGAACGAGGGAAGAAAACGCAGCGATAAAGAAACATTTTTTAATATTGAAAAACAAACGGTTTTACATATCAACCATATTAAAGAAACAACCGATGAACACAGCATTAATACAGATGTGTTGTGGGATATTTTATCAGGGTTTTATTACTTAAGAACACAAAACCTTAATATCGGAGAAGCTGTTTATATTAACATCTTTGATAGCAATAAACTCTATCAGGCAGAGGTACAGGTGATAAGAAAAGATACAATAAAGCTGCTGAATGAAAAAGAGATAATTGCCATGCTCGTGAAACCCATACTCAAATCAGAAGGTTTATTTCAAAATAAAGGTGACATATCTATCTGGCTTACTGACGACGAAGCAAAGACACCGGTACGGGTAGAAACTGAAGTGTCTATCGGGAAGATAACGGCGGAATTGAAAGCTATTAAAATAGAAAAATGAAATGGAAGTGACGGCCGGGTGTTTAAATCCTCTCCGGCCTCCACGCGCCCTTCGCTCTAAAACCCGAGGCCTGTTGATACAAACTTTAATGATTATCTGGCAAGGTACAGGGCATGGAAAACCTCAGGATGAGACCCCGTTAGAGACCAAAGGTCTCTAACGGGGTAAATGTTATTTCTCAATAATCTTTACCTTCATCTCAATCCTCTCATTGGGATTATCATTTCTGTCCTTTGGCTGACTCACTATCTTGTCTGCCACTTCCATTCCGGAGACAACCTCACCAAAGGCTGTATATTGCCTGTCAAGAAACGGCACATCAGCCACACAGATAAAAAACTGTGAACCTGCACTGTCAGGATTTGCAGACCGAGCAGCAGAGAGAATTCCCTTTTTGTGAGACTTCTCATTAAACTCAGCCTTTACAGCATATCCGGGGCCGCCCATCCCGTGCTTTGACTTGTCGGGACTTTTTGAGTTTGGATCCCCTCCCTGAATCATGAAACCGGGGATGACGCGATGAAAAACTGTTCCGTCATAAAATCCTTTTTTTGCAAGTTCAATAAAATTTTTAACATGATTTGGCGCAACATCCGGGAAAAACCTTAGTTCAATATTCCCAAATTTAGTCTCAATTACCGCCTTTGTACCAGCCATCTTTTTAATCTCCTCTTTTGTAAATTTTTTGTTTTTTGTTTCTCCATAACCGGAAACAGCAAATAACAGCATTAACATCATCACAAAGCCTGTCCTCAAAAATCTCATAAAACCTCCAGTTATACTTTAATGTTTAAATGCCCTCTGGCCTGTAAACACCATTGACACTTTAGGGTCTGCCTCATTACAGGCCTCAATAATCTCAAAATCACGCTCTGAGCCGCCTGGCTGGACCACTGCTGAAATCCCCTGCTTAATCCCTGCATCAACACCGTCTCTAAATGGGAAGAAGGCATCGGAAACCATCACAGAGCCAATAAGACCTCCCTTGTTTTTCCTCGTCACATCGTCTATTTCCTGAAGCAGTCCTGCATCCCTTTCCCCACGCGCAACTTCCATCTCGAGTGTCTTGTAAGGTATCCCATAGTTCTTAAAGCATAGTGCATCAGCACATTTTGTATATGCCTTGAACACAGCTATCTCAGCAACGCCTACCCTGTCCTGCTCTCCTGTTCCAATGCCAACAGTCTCTCCATTTTTAACATAAATCACTGAGTTCGAGGTAATTCCCTGCTCAACATTCCATCCGAAAATCATGTCTTCATATTCCCTGTCTGTGGGCTTTCTTTTAACTGAATATTCTTTGCCTTTATAGGTTGTCTTCGCAGAGAGGAAGTCATCCTTTGTCTTTATCCTGTTCATCGGAGACTGCTGGACAATGATGCCGCCGTCAACCAATGACTTGAATTCAACAAAACGAAAATTTCTGTATCTTTCCAGCCCATTAATCTTACTAACCC
>JBAZOY010000150.1:0-3523 GCA_041648505.1 Syntrophales bacterium
TCCGCAAAACCACAACACCGCCCTTTTTTAAAGGCCTGAATACATCCAATGGCTTCCCCTCCACTTATAACGATTCCCTCAACCCCGGAGATCCCAAATGCCTGTTCCAGCACATTGTTCAATGCAAGTACCCGCCCCTTGCTGTCCATGATGAAGATCCCCCACGGGATCGACTCGAACAGGTTTTTTAAGAAAATTTTTTGCTCAAGAATGCTTTTAACAGGTGTCATTTTACAGTATTTAACCTCTTGTACCCATGGCCTGCTGGGCACGGATCGCTCCGGCAATCTGCTTAACCGCGAATCGGGAGACGGTTTTTTTCTGGTAAGGAAATTATGGTTGAAAGCGTGCACCTTCTTAACAGGGATAGTATCGCTGATACGCTTGATGTTACTGATTGACAAATCTACCGGTGTGCTTGCGTCCTGCTTTGAAAAGACAAACAGCAACTTCTTTCGATTATTCTCAGTTATCAAGGGTGTCCCGTCATGGGGAAAGTACGAAACCCAGCAGTTAAAATACTGAGGGTCTATATGTAAGTCAACAATATCTAAAAACTGTTGAAGTGCTTTCCGTACCGTCAAGCCGGGTTGGTCCGAAGGTGAAACGAAAGGGTTCGAGTTCAGCATTTTTAACAACTCTCGCTTTATGGAAGCTGTCCAGGAAGCTGTCTCCGCCACGAAATGATGCATCATAACATCGCGAAAGGTACAAATAGGTGTGCCGGCCACGACGGCAAGACGGACATGTTCAATCTCTGAAGCAAGTTTCATGGCATGAACGCCACCCTCACTGTGCCCGATCACCACGACACTGTCGGGGTTATGTGATCCTATGGCTTCGAGCAAGTGGCTTTTGGCATACATGTAGTTACTGTCAAGCGTACCGCATTCATGTTTCCGGAAGAAGATGCTCTTCCCAGGCAACGTCTCCGATAACGCCCGCAGAAAAAGGTCATTCTCCGAGCTTTTGTTGCCCATTCCTGTGATCAGGAAGTATAAACATCTATCCACCGCGTACTTGTCTCAAGGTATTAATGTTTGTATTTATCCTCATGACGAATTGATTCAAATTAAATGTTACCTAAAGGATAACTAAAAAAGTATCGTTGACTCATAAATAGGGGTTACCGAACACTGAATCTAAAAAGGAGACAAGTCCACGGTCGAAAAATAGTAAACTAAGACAGTTCACTTACGTTACGAAAAAACACTATTCTCGATGATTCTGCTCCGTATGAGAATCTCTTTGTAAACATACCATACCGCGAACCGCCTTATTCGAGGATTTAAACGCTTCACACAGCCATTTTACATGTCTGGCTGCCGTGATATATCCAGAGCATCAGTAAACTCCTTCTAACTGTCAAAAATAAGAATACCCCGTTCTGTGAACGGGGATGACTTGGGATCAAGGGTAAGGGGAATTAAATCCCCCTCAACGCTCTTGAATATGCCCACCCTGTGGCAAAGTAATTCACTTATATTTACAAGAACGTGAGTTTATATTTAATGGCGAGATAAATATTTTTGAAATTGTTCAGAAAATACCCTCTGTTTTAGTCAATACTCTTTATTTAATCTCTTGTTCTTCATATGCATAACCCCATAATGGCCAGAGTTACCGCTTCTTGATTTTATATCCCGCGGCCTCCCTGTCCCACAGATTATCATGCACACCCTCTTCCTTTATCTTATACCTGGCAACCTTAGCGGTTGGCGTGCGCGGAAGATCACTGCGAAACTCGACATACCTTGGTACAGCATACCAGGGCAGTTTCTCTTCGCAGAAGCGCATTAAGTCAACAGGGTCTATGGGTGCGGCACCATCTTGAAGAATGATAGAGATCTTCACATCTTCCTCACCCAGTTCTGCCCAGACGCCTGATGCTGCCGACTCGGCGACACCGGGATACTTATTAACCACCGTTTCTACTTCTGCGGCAGAGATATTTTCCCCACGCCGACGCATACAATCTTTCTTGCGATCGACAAAGTAATAGAACCCATTCTCATCCTTTTTGCCGTAGTCTCCAGTGTGATACCAGAGATTTCTGAAGGCCTCTGCCGTTGCTTCAGGTCTCTTATAGTATCCCGACATCATGATATGGGGTTTTTTAGGGCGGTACACGAATTCACCCCTGACACCCGTAGGTACCTCATTGTCGTTTTCATCGACCAGCTTGATTTCACTATGCGGAAGAGGTTTCCCGACACTGCCTACCGGCGCTTCCTCATTAAGGGGTGTCAAAACTACACAATTCATCTCCGTGGAACCGAAGCCTTGAATGATCTTTAGATTAAATCTCTTCTCGAAGGCGCGTTCAATATCCGCCCGGGCAGGTATGGCAAGCATGATTCTGACAGGAACATCAGCATCATCTTCCCTCTCCGGCAGCATCCAAAGTATAGGGAACATGGAACCGAAGCAATTAAATACTGTTGCCTTGTATTTCCGTATGTCATCCCAGAATCGACTTGCACTGAAGCTCTCAACCATAGCAATGGTCGTGCCCAACACCAATGCAGTCTGTACGGCAAGGAACGCCCCGGCCATATGAAACAGGGGCAAACAGTTATATATCGTATCTTCGGGAGTAAGACCTAGTGCCTCAATGTAATAACTGGCGGCGGTATAACAGTGATTATGACTACACAGGACTCCTTTTGATTTCCCGGTCGTCCCTGAGGTATACATGATGGTTAAAGTATCCGTATAACATGGCCTTTCCACCTTCGGGTCTTCGGAAGAACCTTTAAGCAGATCTTCATAAGGAATAATTTCAAATTTTGTATCCGGGATATTTCCTGCAAATGTTGACAACTTCCTTACTATTATCTTCTTCAGTCCACCAAGAGAATCCTGGATACTATAAAATCGTTCGACAAGATCCTCATCAACAACTGCAACACTGGTATCGTTGTAGTTGATAAAATACTCGAGTAAGTCTCCCTTGAAGGCCGTGTTGACAACTGCTTCAACCGCACCAATCTTTCCCAGAGCAAACCAGGTGTATATGTATTCCGGGCAATTGGACATCATTATGCTTACGATGTCTCCCTTTTTTATACCAAGGTCCAGGAGTGAGTTGGCAACACGGTTGACCCGTTCTCCCAGTTGAGCATAGGTTATAGTCTCCCCGGTTATATATCCAAACACTTTGTCCGGATACTTCTTTACCCTATCATCCAACACATAACCAATTGTCCGCTGGTCTCCTTCAAATGGTGGTTTATACATTAATATTTCTCCTTCTCTTCTATCTTAGTACGTGTTGCGTCATCAAAAATAAATGAAATCACTGCCGGCATCTTCAACTTCTCTGTAAAAAATTATGGCTTTTGCACAGAACAGAAGATTTTCTCCGAATATTGTCAATGGCACGAATTGACTCAAATTAAATGTTACCCAAAGGGTGACTAAAAAGAGATCGTTGACTCATAAATAGGTGTTACCGAACACCGGCTCCAAAAAGGAGGATTATTCATGAGTCCACGATCGAAAAAAGAGTACACTGAGGCAG
>JBAZOY010000151.1:0-3479 GCA_041648505.1 Syntrophales bacterium
AAGACCGAAATTTCGTTATCTAATTTAATCCGTTCTATTTGCGGCTTGGCATAATTGCGTTTTTGTTTTTTATTTATTGTTTTCATAAGATTAGTTTTTTAGGATTTTAATATTACTTGCTGATCATTACTTTATGAGTAGTTATTTGAGTACCTGTCTGAACTTTTACAATATAGATACCCGCTACATTAAGCTGCAATTTGTTTAATCCTTGTGCAGATTGCTGATTCATGATCAGGTTGCCAAGCATGTCGTAAACTTCTATTATAGCAGTTTTTGGAGTGTTAACATAGATGATGTTATTAGCTGCGTAAACAGAAGCAGAACTTTCAGAAATAGTTGTGATGGAAACAGCCATACTACCAAAATGTAATTTAAAGCGGTTAGCATCGTCAACAACTGCTGAAGAGAAATTGTAGATAGCCGATTGGCGAAGGTCCTGAATAACGTTTAGCTGCACATCTTCCAGGTAAGCAGGGATGTTTGAATCAAAGTCAGCCATGTTGGTGGCATTCAGAGTAAATGAGCCTGCAACATTCGTTTTAAAACCTAAATCAACTATGCGTTCGTCATTGGCAGCAAGTTCAGGAAGACCGTTAATAATAACAATTGTATTATCAGAAGTGAGTGTGTAAATCTGAGGATAATCGTTATCGGTGCTGAACATTTTTTCCGAATCATAATTATCGAAAATATCAGCAGCTCCCTGGTAGAAACCAACGACAGCTTCATCATTTAAAGTACCGTCAGAAACTTCCATTCTGCAAACATTGCTTTCGCTTGTTTCTTTATAGAATGGCACTGTGCTGTGTACTCTTGCAGGATTGTCCATGATTAATGTACCTGTTGTATATCCCTGAGCAACTTTCACCCAGAATGCCTGCATGGCAGGAATGTATTGTTGTCCGCCAAGAACGCCGGTTCCGGTTAAAAAGTTATAAGTCGGGTAATTGCTACCGCTGCGATACCAGATTGTGGTTTGCATGTTTGTGCGTGTAAGACCTGTTCCTGCAACTCCAAAATCAATAGCAGAAGGATAAGGATTACAAACAAGATTGTAACCTTCATAGCCAACGATTCCCGGAGTTCTAACGATATTGTTTGCTATGCCTATAATACCGGTATTAAGAGCTCCGGCAAAGGCAACAGTTGTAGCAGGTGCAGCAAAGTTTTTATAAGTATAGCCGCGCAGAACAGTATTTAAAGTAGCTCCATCAGTAACAGCTGTATATGTTGTCCCGGCTCCGCCTTCAGTATAATATAGTAAGCGTTTACCTACACCTGAAACAGCTGATAAAGCATTACCAAAGGAACCGGCATTAGCAACAAAACTGGTTACCGGCGAGCCAATATACCACCAACGGTTTCCTGTAAGATATTTTTTAACAGTAATAGTACCTGTATTAGTGATAGTCCCATTGCTGATAAAGCTACCCGTACCATTTACATCTGATTCTATAGTAAATGTACCTGCATTATTGATAAATGTACCGCAAGTTAAAGCTTTTAAAGGATCAATGGTGAGGGTGGCTCCGCTGTTAATAGTAAGTGTATCGCAGCTAATTAAGGAATTTGACATTGTAAGTACTGATGTTCCGCTAACAGTCAATAAATTAGCTGTTGCAGGTAAACCATCACCTGTAACCTGAGCGCCTGCACGATTATAAGTATAATTTGCTCCTGTACCATAAGTGCGTATTCCGGTAACCTGAATATTTCCGTTTGCACTTGAAGCGGTAATTCCTAAAGCATGACCTATACCAATTGTTCCTCCTGAAAGAAGATTAAATGTTCCTGTTGAACCGGTTAAAATACCGGCTCCAAAATTTACGGTTGCTCCGGGATTGATAGTGTAATTGATGGCGCCGGACACTGTCCCGCCTGTTGTATAGGTTTGAGCGCTCGTACCATTAAATACAATTGCACCACTTCCGCTAATAGTACCGCTGGTATGAGAAAAATCACCGGCAACATTTAAGGTTCCGGAACTCATATTTAACGTACCGCTGCTTAACGAAAAGATACCTGCAACAGTAACCGGGCTACCCATAGCAAATGTAGCAACACCGTTTATTGTTAAATTGCCATAAGTGGCTGCAGCAACAGTGCTTGCAGCTCCCTGGCTATATATAACAGTGCTGCCTGAATTTAAAGCGCCAAATGTAGGAACCGTTGCATTTTGAATGGTTAATGTATTTGAACCTGATAAAGCAACCGGAATATCTATTGTTCCGGTGAAAGCAAAACCAGAAGGTACTGTAAATGTTATGGCAGCAACCGCAGGATTACCTAAAACTACTTTTGCGTTTGCACCTGTTACTGCCCATGCAGCGGCAATTGTAGCGCTAGCGCCGTTATATATGTTAAATACCTGGTTAGCGGTGGTAAAGTTGGCTGGCGCTGTACCGCTGCCATCGGTGACTGGGCCCCAGCTAGTAGTCAAATTAAGTGCAAGGCCTGATTTATTGTAAAAAGTATTAGTTAAAGTTTGAGCGCCTCCGGCAGTTGTTGTGCCTGATATTGTACCGGCGGGGGAGAAAGTAAAATTACTTGTCGTTAAAGCGCTAAGGTTAATGGTATTGCCAACAGTCGCGCCTGCTGCAACATCGGCAAGAATATATATGTAGCCGGGTGTTCCATTGGTTATTACCTGCGTAAATGACGGGAATAATTTTAAACCGGCTGCACCTGGTGCTGGAAGAGTACTTATAACTGAACCTGTTCCATAGGTGCTGCTTGTTGAGTAGTAAACTTTAAGATTAGTTATGTCTGCAGGAACGTAACTTCCTGCCGTTGTACATGTCATACCGGTAAGAGTGGCGCTGGTACCGGTTACGGTAACGTCAATCTTTGATTTATGTAATATCAGATTACCGGTTCCTACGTTAACACTGGCAGCAATTACCTGCGGAGCATTGTCTGATAAAACAATGTTTCCGGATATAGTCTGCACACCTCCGGCAGTTGTTGTTCCTGTCGTTGCACTGGCGTCGAAAGTAAAATTACCCGGCGCTAATGCGCTAAGGTTAATAGTATTGCCAACAGTAGCGCCCGTTGCAACATCGGCAGTAATATATATGTAGCCATTTCCAATGAGTATTACCTGCGATGTAAATGCCGGGAATGTTTTTAAACCGGCTATATCTGGCGTTGTAAGAGTACTTAACAAAGTAGATGTACCTACGCTAAAGCTGCTGCTTGTTGAATAGTAAGCTTTAAGATTTGTTATATCTGCAGAAGCGTAATTACCTGCCGTTGTACATGTAATACCGGTAAGAGTGGCATTGATTAAGGTAACGGCAAGGGCTGATTTATGCAGTACAACATTTGTGCTTCCTACGCCAGCATTGGCAGCAATTACCTGTGTGCCATTGTCGGATAAAACAACGGCTGGATTAGGTTCTCCCACCACAAAGTCGCCATAAGTAGTTACTCCTGTAACACTAGTGGTATAAGGTGATTGTGTATTTGCTCCGAAA
>JBAZOY010000152.1:0-3470 GCA_041648505.1 Syntrophales bacterium
TACTAGCTGGTCAGATACTTCTATTGTTGTAACTGTCCCTGCTGGGACTCAAGGTGGGCCGGTTAATGTCATGTCTGGTGGTGTGATGAGTGATATGAATCAAAATTCATTTTTTGATATAGCAGCCAGTTACAATGTTAAGGTATATTTTGGCGGTACAGCAGCTAGCCCAACTGATGCCATGCTTGATAATTATGCTAGCAATATTCGTATAGTTGTTGGCGGTATGAGTGGACCAGTTGTTCACTATGTCGGAGATGGTACCACAACATACAGCGATACCACTGACATTTTTACAATTACTGGAGTATCTTCCATGGGCTGGACCTGGGCTTATGATATAACTGGCGCTCATTTAAATTCTCAAGGTCAGCAAGTGGACACATCTACTACGAAAAATCTTATACTCACAACAACTTCCCGAAAAATATCCGGAACGATAACTTTAGGCGCGTCTTGTGTCGCTGGTGGTCAAAATAAAGAAGTGGTAATTTTTGCTATGCCGGACCAAGTAGATACCGGAGGTACTGGGTTTAAACCCATGGACCCGGCATTTTTCAAAACTGGTCCTACAAATGGGCAAACAGCTTGTCAAACAACTTACTCTATAGGAATTCCTTCCAATGGTGTTTATAGAGTAGAAGCGCATATTCCTCCGGATGTTAATGCGTCCTCTGTATCTTCTTCTACATTTACAGACCCAGAATCTTTGCCCGTTACTATAAGCGATTCTGCTCCAACTGCTACTGGAAAAAACTTTACATTTACATCGGCAACACACAGAATTGTCGGAACAGTTCAAAAACCTTCAGGTAGTTTTGGTGGTGACGAAAGAGGTATGCTTTGGGTTTTTGCGTATCAACCTAGAGAAAATGGAAAAGGGACAGGCACTCAAGTCGCTAACGACAGCACATTCACTCTTTATGTAACCAAAGGCACTTGGAAAGTTGGAGTCGGTGGTGAGAATATGTCTTTTCCAGTTGAAGTTCAAGTTGATGTAGATGATACTTATTTAATTGCTAGCTCAGCCAAAGGTCCAACGATTATAATAGCGCCTCCTTCTGATTTTATAGAAGGTTATGTTAAAGATTCTGCCGGTAACGGTCTTGCCAATTCTTCTTTATATGCTTGGCTTGAAGGTGGTCCGGGTGGAGGCAATGCTCAAACTGATAGTCAGGGATATTACAAAATGTATGTAACTCCAGGAAGCAATTATCATATTGGCGCCAATTCTCAAAGTTACGGATTTTTAGGCGAGCAGAGCAATATTGCTGTAACAAGTTCTACTCACCCGACTGTTAATTTTACTGTTTCCTCATCAAATAATTACACAATTTCCGGAATTATCACAAAAAGTAGCGCTCCATTACAGCAAGCGTTTATATTTATTACAGAAGCCGAACGTGGGCAAATGCTTGGTAGCGGAGGTACCGATGCAGCGGGCGCTTACACAATCAAAATATCTGGCGGAGATAATCGCTGGATTCATGTTGGACTTCCAGGCAAAGGTGAAATTTATACAGAGAATTTAGGGACCATTAGCGCTAATAACGCATCAAAGAATATTGCTGTTACATCTTCAACAATCAAAGTTAGAATTTCTCCTGATTCTTCATTTACGCAAGCATTCGTAGGAGTTCATAGTGATACGGATGGAGGTTTTTCTGACATTGATGTGGCAACAGGAAGTCCTGGCTATAGAGAATATCAAATTGATGTTCGCCGTCCCACTTCTGGGTCAACCACATATTATATAGATGGAGGTATTCCTGGATATGGTCCTTTGCCACAAACTTCTGTCGTGTTAAGTAGTGGCGGAGCATTTACCGAATCAAGTGGTACCACAAATGATGGAATTATAGAAATTACATTAGGCGGTCTTTATACAATTTCTGGTACAGTAAGTGGTGACAATGTAAAAGACGCATGGGTGTTTGCCTCGGGTCCTAGTGGAGGAGGAGGTGGTGCGGTCGCTACTAACGGTACTTATTCTATACAATTGAGAGATGGAACTTATGATATTGGCGTAGGCAAACCTAGTTATATTGGAAATAAAATAACGACAATTGTTAATGGAGCCGATGTGCCATTACAAAATTTAGCTTTGACTACCGCTACAAATACTATAACGGGTACGGTATATCTTCCGAACGGAACTACTACAGCGACTAATGCTAAAGTCTGGGCAGAAAATGGAAGTGGTGGATGGGCTGGAGGTTCTACTGATGCAAGTGGTAATTATACGCTAAGCGTTGATTCTGGTAGTTGGACAGTTAAGGCAGCTTACGATGGTTATAATTCAACAAGAATTCTTGTGACAGCTCCGGCTTCAGGTAAAAATATTACATTAGTAACAGTTAGTGGTTTTGCTCCTAATACGAAAAATTCTCCAATCACTCCTTCCAGCGGAGGAATAGTAAGTGGTACAGGTATTAAAGTTGATTTCCCAAAAAATGCTTTGGGTACGGGGACCTCGGCAGGCACAGTAGAAGTTAAATCAACTACAAATGTTGTGTTAAAAAATGATAGACAGCTTATAGGTACTGCTAAAGAAATAACCGCTCGTAACAGTTCTAATCAAAATGTGACTACGCTTTCAGGAAGCATCACTATAGAATTGACAGTTACAAAAGCGGAATTGGTAACCGCTGGCTTAACATTTGCTCAAGCACAAGCTATAAAAATTACTTATTATGACTCTACTGGTGGTTCATGGGTAGAAATACCAACAGTAGTTACCTTAAGTGTTCCTTCTGCTACTACTATAGCTGGACTAGATGATGATCCGGCAATAACTCTTACAGGAACGACAACTCACTTATCAACATATGCTCCTTCTATTCCTACAGATTCAGACGCTCCTCCAGCACCAACGGGATTAAGTGCAACTGCTAGTGATGTAAGTGCTGTTTTATCTTGGACAGCTTCAGCTGGTGCAACTAAATATGACGTCTATAAAAAAGTAGGTGCTGATTATCCATATTTAGCGCAAACAACTTCTACTTCTTATACCGCTACCGGTTTAACTAATGGCACTGTTTACTATTTTAAAGTCTCCGCTTTGGATAGTTCTAGTCCCAATAAAGAATCTGCCGCAACTTCAGAAGTTTCTGTAACACCAGTAGCTTCTAGTAGTGGAAGACATGGTAGTAGTACAGCTTCTGTAACTTCAGCTGTGTCAACAGTAACGCCGGCAGTTCCGGCAGTTCCTGCAACACCAGTTACAGGTTGTTCCGTAGGTAACTTATTTAACACTCAAACAGGTGCGGCTTGTGTAAATAACGCAGTTGAACCACAAGGATGTTCAGGTGGAAACTTGTTCAACACTCAAACTGGAGCAGCTTGTCCAGTAAGTGCTACACCAGCGACTCCAGCTACACCTGCTGTTCCGACAGTAGCTCCTGCTACTCCGGCAACACCAGCAACTCCTGGTTCTTACAGCTTCGGTACCACGACTCTCAAAAACGGGA
>JBAZOY010000153.1:0-3402 GCA_041648505.1 Syntrophales bacterium
TTTAAGATTGGGCAATAATAGAATTAAATGTCCTGCCGGCACAATTATAAAAACCACAGAACAAAGTGTTGACCTTTATATTCAAGACCCGAAAGAACAGCTGAAGAGAAGACTGCACTTTTTATTTCATGGTGATCGGCTGGAATTTCGCAGTTCAACGAATTCGGTAATGCTGAAAAAAAACACCAGTTGCTTTATAGATAAAAGCGGCAATCTGGTTTTTGATTATCAGAATAACCTGACCACGATTTGTCTTAAGAAAAAATTTATAAAAATCGGCAATATCTATGTAGACTTATACAAAGGAGAAAATGTTAAAATCAACGAAAAATGGCTGCATCTGAACGAGCTGATCAAGCTCTGCCCGCAAGAATCTCTGATCAAATACGGGAAGAGCAAGATCGCTTATGCCGGCAAAATACATCTGACGCCGCAGCCGCAGCAGCTGACAATCAATAAAAAACATAAAAATATTATTCTTGTTCCAAGCAACAAACAACTGTTTATCCGGGTCGGCGGAAAACTGGTAATAGTTACCGTTACTATAGGCCTAGCCATGGACCAGAACGGTAACCTGGCTTTTGATTACAAAGGGAACCTGTCTACTCTGGATACCAACTTTTTTGTGCTGACCATAGACAAAGTAAAGATGGATTTCAGTCAGGCTACGGGCATATGTGTTGAGCTGATCGGTAATAATGTGATTGTCAGCGGACAGGATCGGAAAACAAACTTTCTGGAATTATTCAAACAAGCACTGCTCCAAAAAGGTCTTATGCAACTATTACAGGATTCTTCACAGCTGGATGTAAACGCCGAAGACATTCTGGAACTGCTGCTGAACTTAAGCAGCAGCCAGGAGCTACTCTCTCTGCTCTCGGAAATTGGTCTTAAGCCGGATTCGGATCTGCTGAATCTGCTGAAAAATCTAATGGGCAAAGGACTGCTCGCGGATATTCTGCCTGATGATCTGAAAAACGCTGACCTTAATCGGCTGATGATGCTGATGGCCAGCGCCCAAACCAAACAATTGCTGCTTTCCGGAAAAAACATTCTATTGCCTTCTGCCCAGGAACTTGCTGAACATGTCAGCCTTAGCGGAAATGTTCCGGATGTGCTGGCGCTAATAAAAAATCATGAGATTAAGCTTCTCACTTTAAATAAAAGTAGATAACTTCCAAGTCATTGCAACTTTCATTTGTGCATGCAAGTAAGTCACACTTCGTCAGGCTCAGCATGACAAAAATGATAGTGTCACACTGAGCTTGACGAAGTGTGACCATAACACCTTATTGATATCTTAACGCATTGATACCAACTTGCGATTATAAAATTAACCAAGGCAGCCATCAGCCGGAGAACGAGGCGACAAGAACGAGGCAGCGGAGGTGTGCTAAATAGCACATTGAGTATGCCGAGGACGACGTCAACAAAGTTATCCGGCTGATCGCAACTTGGTATTAGAAGTCTATACCCAGACCGAACTGATGCACTACATCCAGCTCAGGATTGGTATAAAGATAATCGATCTTGATACCGAAAAAGCCGGTAGATAAACCAGCGTAAAAATTTTTATCATAATCACTGTAACCGGCTTTTATATCTACAAACGGAAGTCCCACATAACTTACCCCGGCTTTATAATAACCAGTACTAAATAGTGAATGGTACATATAGTCAGCGCTGAATACACAATCAAAAAGCTGAGTAGAAAGACCTGCCCTGTATATGGGTTTTATATCCGCGGAATTGCCGTTATTATAAATATCCTGGGCCACAAATCCAAAAACCAGATTATTCAAAAGCTTCATTCTGTAAGCCAGGTCCAGTGAAATATAGGATGCCTGGTCTACCGCTTTTTGCGAAACTGATTTAACAGTAAAGCCGCAACTGCTGGAATCCGATAACGCCTTGGAATAGCCCAGAAAATATGCTTCATTAACATACTGAAAACTGCCTGTTTTCGTTCCTGTTGAATCGCGCTGATCGTTATTGTCCACACCTACCCGGTAATAAGCCACACCTAATGCGCTGTCGGCTGAAAGTTTGGTGTTATAAATAAAAGAATAGTTGGTCAGGTCTGTAAATTTCTGAGCATAAGATACATAAAACTCAATGTCTTTCACATTAACCAGATTGGCCACGTTCCAGTAGAGCGCTTCTCCGCTCATAGGATCGGCAGTGTAAGCGCCGCCAAGCTGCATACCTTTCAGGCCGATACCGTTATCCAGAAAAAATCCGGCATAACTCATCAGTCCGATGAAGCTCGCGATCACTAATAATTTTAATGTCTTTTTCATTTTATCCTTCAGTTTATATTCGGTGTAGGCGGTGGCGAGCCTGTAATTAACGTAATATTACCAAGATCATAGAGCTTTGAAGTATTAATATTTACGGAGAGTTCCCTGGTTTCATTGAGGTATCCGCTTTTAACGGCAACAATCTTATATACACCGTTAGTCTTAACATTTACGGTAAATTTACCATCTCCCAAAGTAGTAATTGGTGAAAAACTTTCCGGTCCTGTAACATTTACCACTATGCCGTTCCAGGAACCGCTTGCTACTGATGGAAGTTTGTAGGTTCCCTGAATTGTTATCACATCTCCGCTTGAAACCGGATCACCAGTGCATCCGGCTATGACAGCAAATATAATAACCAGAGATAAAAAAATTAATGCCTTTTTAATTATTTTTTCCATAATACTATTTTACCTTTTGCCTTGATTTCATTTCCACTGGTATCTGTCAAAGTTAATATATAAAAATACAGGTCATTTGGCATCATATTGCCGTTTTCATCTTTGCCGTCCCAAACCAGTGAATCGGAGGCGGTTCCTGTTTTATCCAGGGTTCTCAGTTTCTTGCCCAGTATCGAATATATCCTTACTTTAGCTGTAACAGTGCCGCTGAGGCTGGAAGTATATTCAATTTTAGAATTTACGCCGACATTGGGATTAAATGGGTTCGGATAATTGATCAGGCTCGATATGGCGCCGGCAGCCAGAATATTGATTGCCTGAATTTTAAAATCATTCACTGTGCCGTTCCCATAAACCGTAGCCTGTCCGTCCACAAACATTATTGTTCTGTTATTCTTTACATCAACCAGATAATACAGATATTTTTCAGTAGTTTTGTTAACCAGTTCCTTAAGGTTCAGGACCAAATTGCCTGCGTCCTGATTTTCAACTCTTATGTTCCATTCCATTTTATCTTTATTAAAATCCTGATGGCAGGTCATCAAGCTCATACCGTCTTTCTGGGCCAGCACATTAATCTTTTTGGTCTCAAAAGGCGGAAGCGAAAGAGTGTCTACAAATTTGCTGTTTTGATCGTTACCAACCAGGGTAATATTATCCTGGGCAGAGTTCTGATTTACTACTTTTATACCTAAAATTAT
>JBAZOY010000154.1:0-3371 GCA_041648505.1 Syntrophales bacterium
CAGAAACTAAAACTTTTCCTGGACAAAAAACAGGTAGAGGAATTCGATTACAAACTGCGATAACACAGTTGAGTGTCAGCAATGTCGTGGCACAAAAAATCGTTATCGATGTCCTGGCACTCAACACAAATGAAAAGCGGCGTTCAGAAGAGGTCTGTCTGAATTGTGCTTAAAATGCCTTCTTGACGGGTGACTCGACCAAAAGGTAAGATGATTTCTCAAAAGGGCGGCCGCCGCTCCACCTCCCTTTCCGAACCGCATCGCCAGCCCCTGCTTTTCGATGCAAAATATATAAAGGGATGAACGATCCCTCTACCCGTGTATGTAATAAGAGAGGTTATGATGAGAAAGATTGCTCTTCTGACACTTGTTCTTTTAGGAGGCCTGCTGACGATGATCGGATGTGGCGATAACGATGCGGTCATCACAGGACCAGTGGGCTGGGCGATCGGTTACCGTTCCGACTACACGGCCGCAATCCTGCATACAGCAAACGGCGGCAAGAACTGGGAAGAGCAAGGAAATCCGGCACTATGGACTGGATTGAACGGCAATGACATTAGTGCCGTGGACGAATGGACCGCCTGGGCAGCGGTAGGGAGCAAGGATGTCGGTGCCATTCTCCACACGGCGGACGGCGGTGCCATTTGGGACATACAGCCTCTGCCGGCAGGAGTTAACGACGCGGTAAAGGGAATCAAAGGCCTTTCGCGGAGCGTAGCGTGGGCCGTCACTCTCGGTGGTACGGTCATGCGTACCCTTGACGGTGGGCAGAACTGGGCCGTTGTCCCTCACGACGGAGTGATTATCAAAGAGGTCAACCGAATCGACGCGATGGGGGATGACATCTGGATCGCAGACTTCGGCAGCAGCGACGGCGCGATGATTCATTCAGCCGATTTCGGCCTTACCTGGAGACGGGAA
This sequence comes from Syntrophales bacterium, assembly GCA_041648505.1. GTDB lineage: Bacteria > Desulfobacterota > Syntrophia > Syntrophales > CG2-30-49-12 > JBAZOY01. Next base: position 925 of record JBAZOY010000154.1, read on the forward strand.
CCGCTTCCCGGTATCAACCTTGTTTATGGTGGGCCGATGGGCATCAGCATTGTCAACTCTAAAATTGCCTGGAGCGCTGTGAAACTGGACGCGAATCTCTACCGGACAACAGACGGCGGCGCCACCTGGCGCATGGATGCCCCAGCCGTGTCCGGGCCCAATGATATCGACGACATCTGTGCACCCGACTCCGATATGGTCTGGGCCGTACAGAACATCGGCGGAATGAGTGGTGGGAGGATCATACGGGTGCGCCTGGTGAACGGAGAAGTCATCAGCGACATCGTAGATCCCATGAGCGGGAAGTATCAGTACGAGGGGGTTACCTGTTTCGATGAGAAAACCGCGTGGGTAGTAGGGTTCAAGGCGTATGGCGTGGATCCGGGCCTTCCGGAAGGGGTCATCTTGCATGCGGAAGACGGTACCACATGGACGAGCCAGACCTTGCCGGTCAGTGACGTCTCACTGTGGAAAATTTCGTTTGCCGGCGCTCACCGATAGGTGAAAGCACAGAGTGTGTACAGCGGCGGAAGACTCAATCCATACATCAATTCCAAATTGATAGTTGTTGATATGTAGATGGAGACAGCGAGCGCCTGCTTCCTGTTATCCACAGATCGTCAACCTTGACGAAAATGCAGGATTTCGACCCGTAATCATTGATGTTATTCCCTCAGAAAATATGATATAGATGAACAGCTATGTGAAGGTTTGGGGCCAACGGATACATGGTTGAGATATTGTGGCACCACCGGGAAACAAGGCGGTAAATGGAGAAAATAAACCTCAGGCCGTAGCATCGGGAGAAACCGGTCTACTCGACTCCAATAATAGGTATCTGACATAGATTTGGCTATTATGATATGGTGGGGATAGTGCCTTTCCGCAAAAGATAATACCCATTTCCGGTTGTCACATACGTCAGAACAGCAATCTTTTCCAAGACGTCATAAACATCTTGGCCATCCCTTATCCGATTTATCAGGTCGTCCACCGTGTTTGTTAACTTTTCAAAGAAATCTTCCTTGAGTACGATTGTACTATCTCCAGCTCTCATTGCTTGGACGCGCCCCAAAATTGTCGCGTGAGCGTTGGCTAATACTAAGTGCATAAATACAAGTTGCGAATCAAAATCAGAATTGAAAACCCTGGAGAGAGCTCCGAACGTGCTACTGAAGTAAAACAGCTTCTCATCCAGCGTTTGCACTTCTCTCATTGTCCGGGCTGCATAATCAAATTCCTCCAGTATCTTTCTCTTGTTCTCTGCTTTAAGCTTCATTGTGCATATCCTCCTTGATAGTCCTCTTCAAACGCTCTAGTTGCTTTTGGTTTTACCAGTCTAAGCCTGTCCTTCTTTTCTCCCACCGTTATTGCCGCGCTATGAGGACAATTGATTTCTTTGGTGGCAGCCGTACCAGCACCACTTATGGGCGCAAGGTTATAGACCAAACCGCTTGAGTACGGATCAATCGAGGGGTAGGGATAGAACGGCACATTGGCAAGCATCCCATACAAGGGAAAAGGATTCCATGTAGGCTGAATATTCTCAACGACTTGTCCACCCTTCAAGAGCCTGACCATCTCGTCCTGCGTTGCAGCTATCTTCTTCAATGAATCTTCTGTTCGTGCTTTCTCCAGTCCCTGAGCTACAAATGACAAAATTAACTGATTCTGGCTTACCCCCTCTACTTCTGCCCTGTCAATGACCTTCTGGTGCAAGTATTTCGGCAACCTGGTTGTAATCCTTCCGGTTGTTTCTGGAGCTGTGGAGCGTTCAGGTATCTCCCATCCGGCTGCATAAGTAGCTTCCAGCCACTCATCCTTTACCTTTAGTGCTGTTTTCAAGGCTTCTTGTTCAGTCTTGCCATGGGCCAAACATCCAGGCAGCTCAGGGAAGCTTACGAAATAGACTTCATCATCTTTGTCATATTCCCAGACCATCTTATAGTGAATGCTCCGGTAATACTCAAGGTTTTTACTCATCCTGAACCTCCATCAATTGTTCTATAGCGTCGATACAATTATCGACATACTTCTTAAACACCTTCTTTTCCCTTCCATGTGGATTAGCCGCAGTAACAGTAACGCCTCTTAATAGGGGGTGTTGAAACATGTACGCGTGATCACTTCTTCGATTGCTGAAACCCCAGCTTGTCATCAGGGCCACCAAGTCTGCAATTCTTACGTTCTTCCTTCCTGCCCCTACCGTTGCTAATAGCTTTTCTCTTTTCGCCATCCATCAATCTCACATTAATGACACTATATGTGGTGTCACTTTTCTAGTATACTCATATTACAGGCCTTGTCAAGGTTTACTTAATCATTTGTTAGCAACAAATAGATTTGTCCGGTTTAGTAGCAAATGAATTGTCCGCTTTTACTGTCCGGGAGAATCCGGGACTCATGATTCTTATCGGGACAGGTGACGAGCGGCGGAGTTACGCTGT
>JBAZOY010000155.1:0-3309 GCA_041648505.1 Syntrophales bacterium
TGGCCGGGATGCCCAGCGCGGCGCAGTTGGCAGCGCGCAGAGCCGGGTCCTTGGCGGTCGCCGGACGGTTGCTGTTGGTGCTGAGCGTGCTGCAGGGGTCGGCGATGGTCGCGAAGTTCTGCGACTGCGGGTTGTACAGCTCGCCGATGCTCGGGGCACGCACGGCGCTGGCGTAGGTACCACGCACGCGCAGGCTGCTCAGGATTTCCCAATCCAGGCCGACGTTCCAGGTCTTGGTGTCGCCGATGGAGTTGTAGTCCGACCAGCGGCCGGCCAGATCCAGGTTCAGTCGGCGGATCAGCGGCAGGTCGGCCAGCAGCGGCACGGTGGTTTCCGCGAACACTTCCTTGACGTCGTACTCACCGCCGCGGCTCGGAATGGCGTTGAGGAAGGTCAGGCCCAGCGCCGACAGGGCGTCGGTGTTTTCCTGGCTCTGTTCCTTGCGGTACTCGACACCGCCGGCGAAGCCGACGTCGCCGGCCGGCAGCGAGAACAGCGAGTTGTTGGCGACCGAGGCGCTGAACACCTGCTGCTTCAGCTTGGACTGGTTCAGCGAACGGGTGTTGAACCACTCGGCCGCTTCCTTGGAAATGGCGCCGTTGCCGAAGACCGAGAACGGCACGCAGCCGGCGATCAGAGCCTGGTTGTAGCGCTGCCCGGTGTTCGGGTTGATCGCGTTCGGGTCCAGCGAGGCACGGCAGACGACACGGCCGCTGGAATCCAGGGCGGTATCCATACCGGCGTGCCAACGCTCGTTGATGCGGTTGTTCAGGTTGATGCGGTCGATGGTGGTCTGGCCGAAGTTGGCCGACGCTTCATACGTCCACTCTTCGCCCAGGTTGCCTTCCAGGCCCAGCACGGCGCGGGTGGTCTGGCGTTCGATCTGCTCGCCGCGACGGCCGGCATCGACGTTGAAGCGGGCCAGGATCAGATTGCTTTCCGCGTTGTTGCTGTCGGTCGAGATCGCACGATTGGTGGTGCTGCCATCGGCGTTCGTCACGGTCACGCGGCGCGAATCCATCAGCGCGCGCAGATCGTTGGAGATGTACGCGTTGTCGCGGCGCAGACGCAGGCTGCTGTCGAACGCCGGCTGGCCGTAGAACTCCGACTCGGTCTTGGTGTACTTGCCTTCGAAGAACAGACGGTGGTTGTCGTTCAGTTCGAAGTTGAGCACGGTGTTGAAGCTGACGCGGTCGAACGACGGCTGCAGGTCGGCAACGGCGTTCAGGTCGGCGAAGTCGCAGTCCACGCAGCTGGTGGCGCTGACGATGGTGCCGTCGTAGCGGTTCTTGCGGAAGGTGCCGTCATCGTTGAACAGGTAACGGTTGGACGGGCTGAACGCCGTGGTGCGGGTGCCGGTACGCGAGATCGTCATCGGCCCCAGATCCATCGTACCGCCGTACGAGATGGAGTGGTTGCCACCCGGGCTTGCCAGGATGGTCTGCGGATTGCTTTCGCTCGGCGGCTTGGTGCGGTCGTAGTTCGGGTTCGGCACCGAGACCTGGTAGCGACGGCCGATTTCACGGTCGCCACGGCCGAAGCGGCCCTGCTTGCTGTATTCCAGCGCGATGGCGGCGCTGCCGCGGCCGTCGGCGAAGTCGCTGCCGCCGGAGAAGCTGACGAACGAGCGGTCGAAGCTGCCTTCGTCTGCCTGGCCCGCCTGGGCACGCAGCTCGAAGCCTTCGAAGCTCTTCTTCATGATGAAGTTGACCACGCCGGCCACGGCGTCGGCACCGTACACGGCCGAGGCGCCGCCGGTGATCACTTCAACGCGCTCGATCCATTCCACCGGGATCGTGTTGACGTCGACCGAGGTCGAGCCCGGGCTGGCGCCCACGTGGCGACGACCATTGACCAGCACCAGGGTACGCGACGGACCCATGCCGCGCAGATCCATCAGGCCCAGACCAGCGGTACCGATGAAGCGCGTCGAGTTGCCCAGCGAGTAGCTCGGGGTCAACTGCGGCATCTTGTTCATCAGGTCGCCGATGTTCAGCGCGCCCGTGCTGCGGATTTCCTCAGCGGTGATCGCCGTCACCGGCGACGGGGTCACAAAGCCGGTACGCGCGATGCGCGAGCCGGTTACGGTCACTTTGTCGAGGTCGATCGGGTTGGTGCCGGCTTCCTGCGCGAACGCGGGTGCCGAACCGGCGGCGACTGCCAGGCCGGCCAGCAGGGCGCTGGTCAGCGGGTGGCGGATGTGCCGGATGCTGTGGTTGGTCATCTATGAATCCCCTGGTGAAGTGAGACGGCCTCATTCCGTGGTGGCCGTTTTGTGTAGGTTCAGTCGCCGTCCTAGCGTCATTCGAACCTAACATGCAATTAACAAGAAATGTACATGACCATCACGCGAATGAACGAATCAAGCCCCTCGTTTTAAGAAAAGTGCAATAAATACAATCGCTTGGTTGTCATTGCAGTTTGCTCATCCTGTCTTTATGAGTGAACTATGAATAGGTGACTTCGTGTCGTTTTGCGCAATCGGGCGGTTCGCCGACACAGTCCGACACAAAAAAAGGCCCCCGTCCGAAGACGGGGGCCTGGAGCGACACTGCAGCGTGGCCGGTCGGGTCCGGGTCAGTTGCTGCTCACGCCGAAGTCATACTTGGCCTGCACGTAGATGGCCCGGCCATACGGGTTGTACATGTAGGTGTTGTACGGCGAAGCGATGTTGCCCGCGTAGCTGTGGGCCTGGCCGTCGGGCATCTTGTTGAAGACGTTGTTGACCATCACCGACAGGGTCAGGTTGTCCAATGCCCGGTAGTTCACGCTCAGGTTGTAGGTGGTGTAGGAGCCCCACTTGCCGGCCTTGTAGCCGGACGAATGGACGTAGTCGAAGCTCTCGCCCAGATAGGACATGTAGTTGGCCGTCTTGCCGATGTAGTTGAAGTACATCGTGGTCGTCCACTTGTCCTTGGCCCAGCCGACCGAGCCGTCGGTGCGCACCTTGGCGTACGCGTCGTAGTACCACATCGCGTAGGGGTCACGCAGCAGGTCCAGGTAGTTGTCGCCCGGCTGCGGCTGCAGTTCACGCTTCAGGATATTGGTGTAGTTGCTGGTGAACTGCAGGGAGCCGAAGCGGCCGATGTCCTGCACATACTTGAAGCTGGCGGTGACCGCCTGCAGGTTCTGGCGGGCCACGTTGAGCTTCGGGGTGAAGATCTGCTCCAGGTTGCCCGCCGCATCGCGGGTGATCCAGTCGGCGACGTTGTCGCAGGTGGCCGACGTGGCGTTGTCCAGGTTGTTGCGGCAGTAATACTCCGCGCGCAGCAGCTGGTCCGAGCTGAGGTTGTCCACCTCGTTCTCGAT
>JBAZOY010000156.1:0-3307 GCA_041648505.1 Syntrophales bacterium
TGACTTGGATATGTCCAGCCAGCCAATTCTCAATATTGGCGTAGCCGGTACTGACTTTGGTGCTGATGGTGGGTTAACTCTTGCTGGCGACTTAGTGGTAACTGGTGGCGATTTGACAATAATTGGTCAATCCGTTCCCGGTGTAACCACTAATGGTACTATATATTATGATACTGATACCAATACATTAAATGGTCGTATTGGTGGCGCTTGGGTTGATTTAGGTCAATCTGCTGGCGTAGCCGGAAATATGGATGCTGCCTATAATCTCTTTGGCGCTTTTCCTGCTTTAGTTGAAGTTGATGCTGCTCAAGGTCAAACTACCGGCTTAACTTTCCGATCAAATGCCGCTTCTGGCACAGGAGATATAATTGTTGATTTAAACAGCACCGGGGATTTCAAAATCCAAGATGCTAGTGCAAATCACACAACATTCAATGATGATGGCTCAGTATTATTCTACGGTTCTGTAACTTTGGGTGATGCCGCAGGCGACAACGTTTCGATGGTCGGCGGTTTAAACTCCAATGTTCACTTCAACAATACTGCTGCTAACTATACTATTACCGGTCCATCTGATGGAAATTTGACAGTTCAAGGTGGAGCGGGATTTGCTTTGAATCTCACTTCTAATGCCGCTTCCTTGTATCAAACTACAGCTGGTGGCTTAACTCTTACCGGCGCTACTACAGCTGCTTTGAATGCTTTAGCTGGTGCTGTTACTATTACTTCTACTGGTGCTGGTAATGATATTGTTCTTAATTCTGCAGATACGATTGAATTACAAGACAATGTCAATGCCGCTGCCGGTGTTGATATTACTGGCGCTTTAACAGTTTCTACAACTTCCGTTCTAACTGGTAATGTTGATGCCAATGATGGCTTAGACGTTGCTGGTGGAGCCCTTTCCTTCACAGGTACTGCTGGCTCATGGACTTTTGTTGAAGCTGATTCAGCCCTTACTCAAACTGGTGCTGGTCAAGTAACCTTTACTGGCAATGTCAATGCCACTCTTGGTCTTGATGTGACTGGTGCTGACTTTACAGTTGGCGGTGGATACGGCGCTACTGGTGTAACTATTACTGATGCCGGCGCAATTTCTGCCAATGGAGCAATTGTTTCTGGTTCCACTATTACTATAGATGGTAATGTTGGCACTGATTCAATTGTTTCCACTCGCGGACTAACTGTCCAATCTGCTGCTGGCAATTTAGCCTTGGATACAGATGGAGCAGGTACGGATATTATTCTTACTCCAACTGATGATCTACTTGCTACCCTTCTTGCGGACGGACGATTTTCCATTGATGCCGCTGCTACCGACAACACCACTACAACTGGTGTTTTAGGTCTAACAGTTGATTCTCTAACCACTGGCAATAGTGCGCTTTATATTGATTATGAAGTTTTAGCTACTGCTGCTGGAACGCAAAGCGCAATCAATATTCCTCAAATCACTAACACTGGTTCAGCTACTGTTGCCAATGTCTATGGCTTATATATGCAAGGAATTTCTGCTGACGGCGCTGGCGACTCATCAGCCATCTACATCCCAGATTCTAATTGGGATTATGCTATTCGCGCGGTAGACACCGTCCGTTTTGACGGCATTGTCGACCTGAACGGATCAGTTGATGCTGATGTTTCTACCTTTAACCTCAATGCCAGTCAGGGCGATAATACGGCTATTGTTATGAACGCTTCTCACGCTGCTGGTGGTATCCAACTCATTTCTGGTACTGGAGATATTCATCTTCAAACCAGCGCTTCTGCCGGTTCTGATATTATTCTAGATCCGGGCACTAATAATGATTTCGGTACCGTAGATATAAATAGTGGTATTGATCTTGATGCAGGTACTTCCGAAACAGTTGTCTTTACATCAGGTGATGCCGATGGTTCCAATTTTGTAACCATTAATGATCTACAAAATCCGATAACCGGTCAAACTTGGCTTCTAACCTTAGCTTATACTGATGATGGTGAAGCTTTAGCTGACTTCTTGGTCATGCGCGATAACAATAACGATGTTAAATTCTCGGTTTCCGAAAACGGTGCAACAGTTATTACTGGTCTTGCCGAGGGAACCGATGCTCTAACAGTTACCGCAGGTGATGTAAGAATCACCGATGGTGACTTAATCGTTTCTGCCGGTGATATAGATTTTGATGGAGTTAACTTTACTGCAGATATGACAGGAACTATTTCTCTTGACGCCGCTCTTTCTTCTAACTTCACCGTAACTGGCGCAGCTCAGGACTTAACACTTTCTTCAGTCGGTGGTTCAGTTAATGTAACTGCTACCGAAGCTGCTGCTAACCAAATCCTCTTAGATGCACAAGGTGTTGTTGCTGGTAACGCTATCGTTGCTCAAACAACTAATGGTGGAATCTCTCTCGATGCTAATGGCGCAGTTAATGGTGATATCACTATTGATGCTGCCGATATCCTAACTCTTAATTCTGCCGATGACACTGCTCTAGCCATTGACATTAATGCTACTGCTGGTGGTATTGCTATGGATGCAGCTAATGCTATTTCTCTTGATGCCGCTGCTGCTTCCAACTTCACCGTAACTGGTGTTGGCAATTTAACTCTATTGTCGGTCGACGCTACAAATGCCTCTAATGTTGTTATTAGAGCTGGCGATACTTCTGCAGATCATGTTCTTATGAACGGTAATGATGTAGCAGTTGGTGCTGAAGGAGATTTCTTAGTTAGAACAGGAAATGATATTGATTTTGATACATCCGGCTTCAATGCTGATTCAACTAACTATATCTCCTTAGATGCTGCCTCTGCCTCCAACTTCTCTGTAGTTACCTCAGTCGATGCTGAAGATTTACTTCTTGCAGTTACAGGCGCAACTAACTCCAGTGTCTTGATTCAATCCTCTGGTACTGCTGGTGACGCCATTGCCATTAGCACCTCTGCTGGTGGTATGGATCTTACTGTTGCTGGCGCCGCTGCTGATGAAGATTTAGATTTAACTGCTAATACATCTATTAATCTTACTGCTAACGAGGCTGCTGCTAATGCCATCTATCTTAATGCCACTGCTGGTGGTATGGATATAGACGTAGATGCTGATCTAGATATTGATGTTGAAGAAGGTGGCAGATTACTAGTGAATGTTGCTGCTCCTGTAGCTGATACTGCACTTGCCAACAACATTTCTGTTGCTGCTCAAGATGGTGCTAACGCTCAAACACTTACCATCGAACTAACTGGTGCAGCTGACGATGCTGATGACTTCACTATTCGAACTACTGGTGCTGAAGGTGATTTAATCCTCTCATCTGGTGAT
>JBAZOY010000157.1:0-3305 GCA_041648505.1 Syntrophales bacterium
ACGCAGGATATAGGCCATCAGCCACCCCACTTCCGTAGGCGTGAAGAACTCGCCGGCGCTCTGGCCCTGGCTTTCGGCAAATTTTCTCAGGAGATATTCATAGGCGCGGCCCAGGAAATCAGGCTCCACATCATACAGCCCCAAGCGGTAGCGTGGATCGGACAGGGTCTCAATCACGCCGGAGAGCGCCGTGTCGCTGATCTCCCGTTCCCCGCTGCGGGTCTCATTATAATCCACGATGTCGATGACGCCCGTCAGAGATGGGTTGGCCTTGGCGATGGTGCGGACGGTCATGGTGAGCTGTTCACCCAGTGTTTTGGGCTTGTGGTCTTCAGGCCAGGCGAACTTTTCCCGACCGCTGACCACCGGCCAGCGCGCCTCGGCAGGAATATAAAACCGGACCAGTTGATGATCGGCTTCGATGATGGTCAGCGCCGTTTCTTTGTCTCCGTAAGTTTCGGCCAGCCGTTCAATTTCATCCTCAAAGACGTCGGACAGGCGCTTGATAAAAACAAGGGGGAGGATGTAGTCTTTGAACTTCGGTGCGTCTTTTTCACCGCGGATGGAACAGGCGGCGCTCCAGAGCATCTGCTCCATGGATTTTGTGCTGAGGACGTCGTCCTTGGATAGCTTTCGGCGGCGCTTATTATGATTGCCGCCAATGTCTCCGGCATTCTCCAGAGCGTCCTGATCAAGGCCCGACTCTTCTATCAACTTCATGATGGCATCTTTGGCTTTTCCGCGGGGCGTTATCTTCTCGTTTTCCCAACGGTTTACCGTGGCAAAGGAGACGCCCAGTTTTGCCGCTAATTCTTCCTGGCTGAGGTTCAGTTGATTCCTGAGTTCTTTAACGACCCTGCTTATATCTTTGCTATCCAGCATAACAACCTCCAATATTTGAGTGATATGCTATAGCATTTATATCATTTAGTCAAAGGATTTTTTGTCGGGATTACGACATCTTTATAAATTTGTTCAGCCGATGTATTCATAACCAAGTCTCTCTTTGATAATTCTTGAGATTCCGGCAGGGGTTCGAAATTGCTTATTGCCCCCAAAAAGGGTAGAATGACGTCATGGCAAAGCTGACATTAGAGGAGTGGCTTGCGAGGGCCGAAAATGACCGGAGGTTCATGGAGAACGTCCGGTCGATACGGCGGATTCCCGCCCGCCCGGGGGTCTTTGCAGAGTATCCGGCGTGGATCCACCCCTCCATCAGGAAGGTTTTAGAGGAGCGAGGAATCGGACAGCTCTACAGCCACCAGGCGAAAGCGGTGGACCTCGTCCGGAAAGGTCAGAGCGTCGTCCTCGTTACCCCGACGGCAAGCGGCAAGACCCTCTGCTACAACCTGCCGGTTTTGCAGAAGATCCTCGAACAACCGGAGACCCGTGCCCTCTATCTTTTCCCGACTAAGGCCCTTGCCCAGGACCAGATGCACGAGATCCACGGTCTGATCGGCGAGATGAAGGCCGACATTAAGACTTATACCTACGACGGTGACACACCTGGTGACGCACGCCGGGCGATCCGCCGGCAGGGCCACGTCGTCGTCACAAATCCCGACATGCTCCACGCCGGGATACTCCCCCACCATACCAAGTGGCAGAAGCTCTTCGCGAACCTCCAATACGTAGTCATAGACGAGCTCCATGTCTACAGGGGCGTCTTCGGCTCTCACCTGACGAATGTGCTCCGTCGCCTTGTGCGGATATGCCGCTTCTACGACCGGGACCCCGTCTTCATCTGCTGCTCAGCCACGGTTGCCAATCCCAAAGAACACGCGGAGCGTCTCCTGGAACGCGCCGTCGCACTCATCGCCGAGAGCGGGGCGCCTTCGGCTGCCAAGACATTCATTTTCTATAACCCCCCCATCGTGAATCGGGAACTCGGCATCCGCCAGTCCGCCTTGACTCCGGTCCGCAAGATTGCCGCAGAACTCATCGGTAACTCCATCCAGACGATCGTTTTTGCTACCAGCCGCCTGAACGTAGAGGTCTTGACGAAGTACCTCAAGGATCAGTTTTCGAAGGGAAAACCCGTGGATACCCAGTTCGTCACCGGCTACCGCGGGGGATACCTCCCCAATCGCCGCCGGGAACGCCTGGAGAGAAAGCTTGCCTTGAGGAATGCAGCGTCTTAATCATTTTTCTTTCTATGCCCGTCTGATTAAGCCGGTTAAAGAGTCTAACGGTAAATGGGCTGGCCACTCAAACAAGAAAATCGGTAATCATCACCTCAAATGGGCCATCAAGGAGGCTGCTATATCAATGCTGCGAGATTCCAGCCAAGCCAAAAACTATCTGGCGAAACTCGAAAAAAAATACAACAAGGGTAAAGCTCTGGGAATTTTTTTTCTCTTGACAGACGAAGGCCATATAGAGGTTGCACACTTCTTTCATCCAACAATATATTTTCCTGTAGCCGCAGCAATAAGCTTTTGTTCTTCATTTTGCAACTCTGTTCGGATAACTGCCACTTTTTTCCCTATGCGAAGGATATTACCAGAAGCGATAAACTGGCAGCCTCTCCCCGGGAGCAAATAGTCAACATGTAAATCGATGGTGCTTATTCTCGCCAGTTTCTCTGAAAACATTGGACAGGAGGCGTAATGTACATGGAGAACAAAACCACCTACGGTATCCAGAATTGCCGAAATTACCCCCCCATGCATAAGCTTGGTCAAAGGATTTCCCAGGAATTCTTCTCTCCAGGGGAATCTAATACAGACATTTTCGGCATCGAATGAATCCAGAGTAAAGCCTAACAATTTGTAAAATGGCACCTGGTTGGCATAAGTCTGCAATAGAAACTCAATATTCTTGTTCATAGTCATAATAGTAACCCCATAAAATAGTTTGAAGTTTTCGGCACAACCTTTATATGGCCAATGATTACGATACCAGCACCATCTTTATCCCTCTTACTTCTCAATTGGTGTTCATCCTGACCGCCTGCGGTCAGGATGAACACTGTTTATATGGATTTTGTCTAATAACCTAAACACCGCATATTTTGCGGTGTAACATTCCTCGAAAATACTATATGTCTTTTATTTAAGAAATTTATTTATAATAATCTTCCAAGTTAGCATTGCTTCAATTGGGATGTTACGCAGATCATCATAACATCACAATTAAAATGGGGAAGTTTAGGATGAACGGTACATAAATAATGGGCACTGTGGGGCTGTTGAAAAAGCCCTGTTCCAATTATGCTGCGATATAAAAACTTCTTACTGAAAAAGGATATTTTGTCCCAAAACTTGATAACGCCTTACAAATATTCATTGCCAAACGATTCATGA
>JBAZOY010000158.1:0-3276 GCA_041648505.1 Syntrophales bacterium
GTCAAGAACCAATGTTCCTGATTATCGCGGAAATCACCGTGATCCGGTGGAAGAAATGCTTTTCTGTTGGTTCCGTACAACGCTGATGCTTCATAATAAAGACCCCCAGCGCCGTTATCATGTCGCTTGCGCATTGTGTGTGCGAAGTCAGCAACAACCGGTTCCGCATCACCAAGCACACCACGGACACAATCGTACAGGTTCGTTGACACGCACACACGCGGAATGTCCCCTTCATAATCGAGAACCGCGTTTTCTGGAATGCGTGGGGTGAACTTGAACTTTTCACCAAGATCGTGCTTGGATACATGAAGAAATCTCTTGCTCATTCATCTTATAAGGTTCGTTGCAATGGATGGAGTGTAGCACGCTTTTCAGGTAACAAAAAAGCCCCTTCATTTCTGAGGGGCTTTGTTCTTAGGCGTTACGGTTCAACAGTGCTTTGTTGTCCTGAATTGCCTTATAAACATCGGCTTCGTACCAATAACCCTTTAGGGCAGGTTGCAAAGCACCAATGATGGCTTGTGCGGACTTCATCAGACCAACCGAATCCCAACCGTTTTCAACAAACATCTTAACCACTTGTTGACCGTTGATGATAGAACCGGACTCGTTAAGGTCTTGTTCTTCTTCGCTTAGACCGCTAAGAAAGCTTTCAACTACCTGTTCTGGTGTTTGGCTTTCGTTAACGCCGTTCTTTTCTTTCATGAATTGTTCAAAGGATTTCATATCGTTTCTTTCTAAAGTTTTAGTTGTTTAGCCACCGGGCATAGTGATTTGCAATGAAGTAAAGCGGACTGGACCGTTAATAACGATGTTCACAGTGTTCATCTGCAAATCACCATTACCACCAGAAACAGTTACAGAACAGTCTAGGACTGCGGCGCCTGTACTATCAAAGAAGCGTGCCCATGTTGCGGTGCCCGTAGCATTTGCGTATTGGTCTTCAGTAATTGCACCGAAAACCATGACGCCATTAGTTACTGTTGCACATGGAAACGACAAAGGGTGTTCTGAAAGAACCGTCCCTGAAGCGGCTACAGACGGATTAGCCGGTTGCGTGCCGCTATAAATTTTGATCGATCCAGCAGCACCGCCGCCGTCAATCTTGTTAATCAATGCTTGCGCCATTCCATCGCGCACAGCCACAATCAGTTTTACTGCCATTTGTTTACCTTATTTTGTCAACGTATTTAACACGGAATTCTTTAATCCAAAGCCTTTCCGCAGTCAATAGAATAGGTCGCGTGTCGTGGTTTCCAAGACCCAAATTAGTTCCCATGACGCCAAAATAGTTTTCAGCACTTGGAGAACCTACAATTTCGTCCTTCGGTGTTCCATACACAACAACATCATAGAATCTTTGGTATTTAGTACCTTTGGAAATCCAGAACCGGAATACACGGTCTGTTTTGATCTTTCCAAGGTTGACCACAAGATCAACATCACCCGGCTGTGATAGCCATTCGACACTACCGGTTTCACCGGATATCTGTTCCCAAAGGAAGGTATGACCTTCTTCAAGACCGATAAGCACGGGTTGAATAATCAGTGAAGTGATACACAGAGAAAGAATCTCAGGCGGGACAATCGCGGTCAAATCGTGAAGGTCAAGCGGGATTTCAAAGATGAATGTTGCATCATTGTTATCACCATTGTTCACAATCACAAGTGACGAACCGATAGCACCGGGATAACGATAACCCGAAAGCACGTTCCCTGCCGCTTCATCTTCGTTAGTGTTTCGACCCTTGAAACCAAAGTTGTAAGTCCGTTCACCAGTCGATTTAAGATCGAACAGGTTTGGAAGGACGTTGGGTTTCAGCGAAATATTTGAAGGAAGGAAGTATTGTTCAACTCCACCTTCTGGCGCTGGTTGTTCTTTCCAAGAACGTTCAAGGTGTCGATATTCTGCAAACATTTCTTCAATGTGAAAATCTGAACCCTCGATAACGTTTTCATCGGTATAAGAGTAGTGCGGTAACCTAATGACTGGTGCACCAACTGCCGCTTCTTCAATAAATTGATCGTGATTTTTTCGCAACCGTTCTAGATATTCCTTGAAGTCTTCATCGGCTTCTTCGTCATTTAGTACGTCTTGCACATAGAAAACTTTACCGGATTCGTCATAGTAATAGTCTTTCTCTTCACCGTCATAGCTGGGAAAATAAGAGATTTTTACAGGAATAGCCCTAACGTTTACCGATAGTGTATCAGCACCAGATGCCGGTAGATGCTCGGGGGCTTTGTAATAGATCAAATCATCTTCAATACGAACCTGCCCATGCTCTACTGCTACCGTATACTTGTACATCGGTTCATAGTTTGTGATGGTAATAACCGCTTCAGTCCCAAAGGGGATGGAAGGCGGGAAGGCTAAAATAACTGAAAGATCGTGCGCAATATTTGAGGAACGATCCACTTCAAGATTTATGTCTAGCCTTGAATATTGCGTGAATGTCTTAGCCATTTTAGTTATTTGCAAATACGTTTGGTGAACCTTCGGCGACGCGACTTCCACAAGCTACCGGGTCGCCGATGCGTCCCATCTGCAATCCGTTCACCCACACGTTAGGGCTACCGACTGCAAGCACGGAACTGTGACACGAAACGCAACAGTGAACACCCCATTTGTCACTCTGCCTATGGACAGGAAGAAAGTTTGCGTATACATTTGGAGAACCTTGCACGTTAGGGCGTGGTCCGTAGCACCCGTGTCCGGTGCAAAGATCGTTTAGTCTGGCTACTGCTGGCATAGTAAATACCCCTCCAAGGCACTAGGAAATGTTTAAACATTACTTTTTGCCGTGGTACTATCTAGGCACCCAAACGGGCAAAAAGTGGCTTAAAATTGAGTTATTTTCAAAGGTATTTATGAACATCTACGAAGAAGTTAAAGATAAGATCAAATCTGGAATGGTGATCCAGTTTTCAACCGAACATGAAGTAAACCGCCTTGCGGTCGTCACTGACTTGACGAAAAATGGTCTGTATTTCAACGGTGGTTTCCGTGGTTGGAAGACAATCGATGCACTGTACATCCTGACAGCCACCAAAGTTATTTAAACAATAAAGGGAAGTAGTATGGTATTCACCACAGAAGACCTTCGTTCGGGTCAATTGATTCGCATCACTGGGATGGTTGACCGTTATCATTTCGCGGTTATCCGTGAAGTTGGTGTTCATGGTCTGCACCTCACATTCAACGGTGGTTACCACCAATATTGCACTTGGGAATGGTTGCCACAATTGCAAGTCAATATTGATGGATTGTAT
>JBAZOY010000159.1:0-3222 GCA_041648505.1 Syntrophales bacterium
AGTATTTTTACAGTGTTGGATTTGTTGCCGGCAAAATCATAGGCGTTTATTCCTATTGTCACCTTGCCTTCTTTAATCTGATTTAATAAATACTCCGGAGTAATAATAAACTCCTGAGTTCCATCTGGAATAATATTTTTTGAAATATAGTTTATAGTACCGAACTTTTCATAGTACATCTCACAGAATTTAATTCCATTATGGGTCTTACCCGTAGTATGAGCATTAAAAATGAGATCATCCAGAGGATTTACAAAAACCCCATCTGAAGCTGCCCAGTTCATGGTAACCACCTGAAGAGGATAAAAATTCCTGCTGGACGCTGAATAATTACTCCCGTTTGACTCAGAAATATCAAAAGTCGAAACTACAGGAGGTATTGTATCCAGTATAACTTTGTTTATTAATACCTTTGTAAACCCAACCTTGTTACGCACCTGAGTTTCCATAATATAAATAAAGTTATTATCCATATCTGGCAAATCTCTGATATTTAATATATTTAAGCTGGTAAAGTTTCTTGTAACGGGTGATGGATCAAAGTTTGCGCTACTTGGAAAACTATCATAACCATACTTGGTAAAAACAAATTGATAGGGAACATCGGCTAAACCGGAATCAGTATCATCAAAATTAACTGTTAAACGCAGATTTTCATTATTACTGCTGAAAAGTACCCCTTCCATAATCCCGTAATTAGTATAAGTAAAGGCGCTTCCTATTGTCCCATAGTCTGCCGCATTCCAGCTTATACCACCTTGGGGCGGGGTAACGTCGATAGTAACCTGGAATGGCTTATTGCTGAAGGTATCAAGTTGATTCCCCGCGCCGTCAACCAGATTAATTTCCAGTCTAATATTACCTAAAATTTTGCCGTCTTCAGTTCCGACATAATCTTCCAAATTCACGGTTACGTCTATAGTAACATTACGTAAATTGGGCACATCGAGTATGTTGGGTAAATTATTTCTATTATAATAACTATAGATGTTTATGGATGATATACGATAAGGGGTGCCCAGCGAGTCTCGTATTTGCATATCTATAGGTATATTATTTAAAGGCAAATAGCTAAATTGTGTTAAGTCCTGCGCATTTGCGGACATTACAAAAGATACAAAAACATTAGTCTGGTCAAAATAATTGGGTCCGCTCACATCAAAAGGTGATGAGCCTAATCCGTCGTTGTCTGTTTTGTCAGATGCCAGCATACGGTCAATCTGGTCGTTCAATTGATTGTCCCCGTCAAAAAAGACCGGGCCAAAACTTCTTGTAGCCACATTTCCAGCGAAATCGACAGCCTGTATTAATATTTTTATTGTGCCGTTTGAAAAATTATCCCTCACATAATCATAGCCCAACACAAAATTGTTTAGTGTGGTTGGAAAAATATTGTCACTGATGGTTAACCAGTTGGACCAGGGATCGGCCCCGAATTTCTTTTGATAAAATAAAGAATATTTATATATACCTTGGTGGCTTTGATTATGAAAGTCCTGAGGGAATATAGAATTCCAACAATTATCCCAAGCCGTCCAGGTAATATTAAAGGTTTGCACCTGACAAAAATTGGCGCTGCTGGACTCATATTTAGCGACATTTTTAGCCAGATTAACGTCAAAAGAAATAATCGTCGGGGACATCTGATCCATAATAATGTTCAAAGTATTTAATCTTGAAACAATACCTGTGCCATTAGCTCCGAATAAAACCACTCTGTAAACATAATTATTAACGCTCGTAACGCCGCAATCAAAAATATCTATAGTTGGACAATTATTCCACCCCCTGCTCCAGGTTGTCTGTTCTCCACCCGCCAGATTGTTTATATAAATGTCATACCAGTTCCAGCTCACGGCCAATCCGCTCTCACTGTCCCAAAATTCCGCGGTTAAAACTATCTGGTTGTCCCTGCTGGAAAATGCGTAATCTCTGCTTACCCCATAAAGTGCCAAACCTTCAGGGCTGCCGATATACCCGAGCCCTTTAACATAATCAATCGTTCCATGTGGAGCGGTCATATCTATGGTTACTGAAAAAGGCATAAAAATTGAATTGGTTGTATCGGAAAGATTGCCGGCACCGTCAATAAACTTGACAAAAAATTTCAAATTTCCTACAAAAAAAGAAGCGCTGACAATATTTGCGAAGTCAACATGTACCTGAATGGAATAAGACGCCAGATTGGGGCTGTCTTCCAGCATCCGCTTATGATTATAAGTTGCTTCAACAGCATAACTTGGCACACTGACCAATGAATAATCATTGGTGCCTACATAAACTTCCAGCGGAATATTAGAGTCATTCAAATAGCTTAATTGAGTAAAGTCATTGGCTGTTGTTTGCAGGAATATTTTAAAGTCGATGGTTACCTGGTCAAAGTAATTGTATTATTTAAATCCATATAAAACGGTCCTATGTCAGAGGAAGCTGAATTGCTGGCAAAATCAAAAGCAAATAAACGGAACATGATCTTGCCTTCTTTAATTTCATCAAGTAAATAACCTTCTGTTATTATAATTTCATTGTTCAGAGTAGGTTCTATTGACGAACTTATGGAATTCCACAAAGCAGGGTTTTCCTGAGGTTTATTGTAATAAAGCTGATAATGATGTATGCCCTGATGGTTCTTGTTATTAAAAAGCGCCGGTTCACTGTTAAAAACATTATCCGATGCAGTCCATACCAGCTCCAGATCCTGGAATTGAATAAAATTGCGGCTGGATGGCTTATAATTTTTAAACCTATTGGACTCATTAATATCAAACTTTGTAATACCCGGTTTAATATTATCAATAATTACATATTTCGGCCTATCCTGATAAACTATTCCTGTTTTATTGGCTACCGCGCAGGTTATTCTATATTTCATGTTAATCGTATTGGTGGAATCTTCATTTATGTTTAACTGGGCATTGTCTTTCCAATACCTGTCCCAAGTTACTGATGATCCCGGATCTCCACCGAAATCATTTCCAAAGTGTACACGATTAATCACAAAATTATTCCAGCTAATGGCCAGACCGCTTTCATTATCAGAGAAATTAGCTGATAAAATGCAATTGTTAACGCTGGTGAAAGCTGCATCAATGCTAATTCCTGAAAAACCATACAAGTTGTCTTGCCCGGTAAAACT
The DNA here is from genome assembly GCA_041648505.1 of Syntrophales bacterium. Taxonomy (GTDB): domain Bacteria; phylum Desulfobacterota; class Syntrophia; order Syntrophales; family CG2-30-49-12; genus JBAZOY01. The sequence goes on from JBAZOY010000159.1 coordinate 3,137, forward strand.
AAATCCTGAAGCAAACACAACCTGACCGACAGGCGCGGTAAAGTCAATGGTCACAGGCACGCCCGAACTGGTTGTAGGTGAAAGAT
>JBAZOY010000160.1:0-3221 GCA_041648505.1 Syntrophales bacterium
CTCAACAACGTCACCTATGACGTGGACCCTGCCGAATTCGGCCGGGTCTATGTGGACTCCTATTTTGACGAGGACAGCGGCAATACTTACGCCGGCTCCAGCCTGTTATTTGACTCCGGCGTCCCCGGCGTGGCGGGCACGCAGTACCTGGGCAGCGAATCCGGCTATATCATGCAGGCCGGCGTGGATGAGTTTCTCTTCGGGGGCCAGTACACCTACTGGGGAACCATGATCTTCGAGGCCGACGCCGCGGCCAAATACGACTTCACCTATCAGTTCGCCAATAACGGCGATAGTTACACCGGCTCGGTGTACGCCTCCTCGGGCTATGACTTCCCCACCGGTTGGACCGATGAGTTCGGCAATTATGGAACTTACACCCTCAACAACGTCACCTATGACGTGGACCCTGCCGAATTCGGCCGGGTCTATGTGGACTCCTATTTTGACGAGGACAGCGGCAATACTTACGCCGGCTCCAGCCTGTTATTCGACTCCGGCGTCCCCGGCGTGGCGGGCACGCAGTACCTGGGCAGCGAATCCGGCTATATCGTCCAGGCCGGGGTCCCCCAGTTCTTCTTCGGCTATGACGGCTACGCCATCCAGGAAGCCGACTGGGTTGAGGGCTACCAGGGCGACTTGACCTACACCTACCGCTTTGATTTTGCCGACAATGGAGCATCCCCTGGAGATTTTTATACCGGCACGATCATCGCCCTGGCGGACTACTATCAGGTGAACGACACCCAAACCTGGACCGATGAGTACGGAAATACCGGCGTTTATACCATTACCGCCGTCTCCGCCACTCCGCCCGCCGGTCCCCTGGGCACGGTCTATGTGGACAGCTACACTGACGGGGAAAGCGGCCGCACCTATAGCGGCGAGGGCCTGTTCTTCGACTCCGGCGTGGCGGGCGCGGACTACCTGGGCAGCGAATCAGGCCACATCATCCAGGCCGACAACTCGGAATTCTTCTTCGGGGCCGGGCAGTACGACACCGGCGATGGTTTCGAAACCCGGATCTTTGAGGCCGACCTGGGCATTGAATACACCTTCACCCATTACTACGACCTGGGCACTCCTTCCAGCTATGTCACGGACGCTCTCACCCAGGATAATTTCCAGGCTTACAACCTGCTGCCCCAGATGAATAATGCGGGCCAAGTGGTGTTCTACGGCGGGGCCGACTCCAACTCCCTGGAGATTTACCTCTATCAAGACGGCGCCGTCACCCCCATCACTAACAACCAGGCCCCGGACCTCTTCCCCGACATCAATAACCAGGGCGACATCGTCTATGTCAGCCTTGATCCCAACTCCACCGCGGCGGACCTCTACCTCTACGCCGACGGCCAAACCACTCTGATCCATCACTCGGACACCGCCATGGCCTCCCCCATGATTAACGACTCCGGCCAGATCGTCTGGCTGGGCGGCCCTGGCCTTAATGAGCTTTACCTGTTCAACGGCGAGCAAACCACCCCGGTGGCCGCCGATGGGAAGCCTTGCTTGGTCTATCAGACCGACCAAATGAACAACGTCCCGGTGATCAACAACGCCGGCCAGATCGTCTGGGCCGGGACCGTGGAGGATCAAACCACTCCGGAGATCTTCCTCTACGACGTCGCCTCCGGGGCCATCACCCGAATCACCACCAACGCGGTGGACGATAATAACCCCTATCTCAACAACTCCGGCCAGATCGTTTGGACCGGCGGCGTGGAAGGCCAGGCCGCCCCGGAGATTTTCCTTTACGACCTCAATACCATAACCACCACCCAGATCACCGCCGACAGCCTCATCCAGGGCGCCCCGGCGATCAATGACGCCGGCCAGATCGTTTATCAGCAGATGGGAACCGGCGGAGCTTATGAAATCTACCTCTACCGGGACGGCGCCGCCCTCCAGATCACTGAAAATGCCTACCAGGATATGCTCCCACAAATCAACAATAACGGGGAGATCGTCTGGAGCCGGACCGACGCCGAAGACCACGGCGAAATCATGCGGGCCTTCAACAGCGCGCAGGATTACTACGTGGGCCGGGTCTATGTCACCGAGGCCACCAATCCTGACTATGGCGTGGGTTATCTCCAGTCCACCCTGGACCAGGAAGGCGATGGCGGCCAATACCTGATTACCGCCAAGAACTACGTGGAATATACCGACCTGACCGGCCAGGTCTTCGTGGACTTTTACTATGACGCGGAAAGCCGCCAGGATTTTAGCAGCCCCGGCGGCAACCTCTTCGTCACCCCCGGAGACAATTACCTGGGCAGCGAATCCGGCCATATCCGCACCGACCAGTTCGCGGAATTCTTCTTCGGCGGCGCGGCCTTCGACACCGGCCAGGGCACCGAATGGCGGATTTTTGAGGCCGAGGGCCGTTACACCACCGCCTATTCCTTCACCTACCATTTTGGAGACGGCGACCTCTATACCGACATCGGCGATTCCTTCACCGGCACGGTCTATGCCGCCCCGGACTTCGGTTACGGAGTGGGCGACCGCAGCGGCGAGGTCCTGGATGAGAGATTCCTGCTGGGCTACTATTCCATCGACGCCGCGGATGCGACCATTTACCCCTATGTCAAGAAGGGCCAGGTCTTAGTCGCCTCCTACGTTGACACCGACAGCAGCAACACTTACTCCGCCGACGCCGGAGAGCTGCTCTTTACCGACCCCGCGGGCCTGGCCGGCGTCAACTACCTGGGCAGCGAAGGCGCTTACATTTCCGCCGCCGACGTGCCCGAGTACTACTTCGGGGCCGGAGCGGACGGCAAGATGATGGAAGCCGACTTTGCCCTCACCGGGGCCTACCAGTTCCGCTTCACCTTCGCAGACGGGGATTTCTATACCGGCACCGCCTATGCGGCGCTCATCCACGGCTACACCGTGGGCCAGGCCTGGACCACCCAGGATGAGCACGGTCTGACGGGGATCTACCAGATTACCGGGGTATCCTACGGAAACGATGCCACTGAGGACGGCCAGGTCCGGATAAACCTCTACTTCGACGCCGAGACCGGCAAGAGCTTCACTCCCACCGGCGGCGGGGCCCTCTACCTGGGCAGCGAATACGGCTCCATCGGCATCGGCCCCAAGGCCGGTTTCGGCGGCGGCTATGAGGAGGCCGAGGTTTCCGGCAAGGTCTATACCTTCAAATTCACCTATGCCGACGGCGACTACTACACCGGCACGGTCTATGCCGATCCCAC
>JBAZOY010000161.1:0-3210 GCA_041648505.1 Syntrophales bacterium
CTGGCCTTGCTCCTCCATCTTACGCTTCATGGCTGCCGTTGTCCGGGCGGTCATTTCAGCCATTTCATCACCAAAGAAGTTTTCCGGCCAGTTTTCTATATCTCCATATAGATTGAGGCTAAGCGGTTCCAGTTCTGCCCCCTTTGCGCTGCGTTTACAAAAATAGATTGCGACCTGATCCGGCGTGATTTTCCCTTCGGCGATTCGACGTTGCAGGCGGTTAAGAAAATGTTCGGAGTGACTCTCGATAATCATCTGTACATTTCGGATATGCCCTTTCTCATGCGCTTTGATCGCTGAGATAAAGACATCGGCTAGTTCTGACTGAACCTGCGGATGCAGATGGATTTCCGGCTGCTCCATCCAAACCGTTGAGCCTGGCGGGCAGTAAAATGCCCCTACCAGTGCCGGCAAAACTTGCGACACGCCAACTCCCACATCAGAAATCTTGACCTCGGCAGCACTGGGGTGGGTTTTAACGAGTACTTCGTATTCTTTGCGCCCTGCGGCAACCGGCTTAACAGAAAAACTATGGATAATCCCCAGGTCTTTCAGCCAGGTTGCGATAAATTCTGCAAAAGGCTGAAGCCTGCATTTCGAGCCTCGATTTATTTGACGGTTCTGTTCCTGTGCCGAAAGAATCGCAGCTACTGAATACTCGCCTTTCAAACCCACATACTCTGGCTGCTCCCCGGACCAGGGATAGATGCGCTTGGGAGACTCCCGTAGAGGGCCAAGATAATAAAATTTATCCAGCATATTTTCAGCCGACAAAGCAAAGTCAGTTAGAAAATCCGCATTCTGAAAACGTGCCTTGCTCTGTTCAGAGATGCGATAGAATTTTTCCGGCTCATCGAGTTGCCAAGCTCTTCCTTTGGTACGGATGAATTTATATTCTTCCGATGACAGATCAAGCTTTCCCTTTTCATCCTTGCCGTATTTAACTTGTAAGGAAACTGCATCGCCATCCTTCAACACATATCCAAGACTTGTTACCTCTGGCTGCTCTCCCTTACCTGCCTGTATCGATACATCAAGTTCAAGATGGTCACCTTTGTACCGTGCGTTTTTCTGCATTGGATCATCAAACTTGAGAATCTGAGGTAGTTTCCATGTCAGGCCGAATGAAAGCTCTTTACTGGTATCATGTTCATGAATGCACTCCTTGAATGTCCCCAGATCAATCAGGGAGTGTCCGTCACCAAGGTGCAAGGCACGGCGACGATCCGTAGACAGTGTTGTTTGCTTCAGAGCCAGGAGCAAGTGGCCAAGGCTGCTCTTCCCCGCACTGTTGGCTCCAAAAATTACAGTGAGCGGTGCAAGACGGATTTTACCGGTATCTTTCCATGCCTTGAAATTCTTTATCTGGATTGATGTCAGCATTGTTTCGGCTCCTTTATATCGGGATGCGAATGGCGCATGTTATCATGAAAATAGGGTTGGTTCATCAGAAGAAGAAGCATTCCCCATAACCTTGATTTCAACATCACGTTTTGTGTAGGCATGTATCGCCATTACATATCCCGGCAGGGGGGCATTCCCAGTCTCTTTCAGTAATTGATTTGCATGTTTTCGCAGGGTCGTCTTTGCATGAAGAATCTAAAGGGTCCTCCAATGCATGCTTATTCCTGCTGCGAAGGAATTTTTCTATATTGTCAATCTCCAGGAAGGCCATAGATGCTTGCGGCTGGACACAAGAGGCGCGGGGTCACAAAGGCGCGGGGTCAGGCTTCCAAGATGCCAAGTTGTGCCAAGTTGAACGGAAAAACAAAAAGCCGCCCCACCGGCAAAATAGCGATAAAAGCGACTTTTCATGCGAACGGCTAGAATAATTGATCTCATCCCCACCCTCGTTGACCCCAAACTATCCCCATGTCCCCGTACTGTCACGAAACTGTGGGATTTCATATGCTCACTCTTCCCACACAATACTTCATCTTAGCAACTTGGAAGCCTGGCCCGATGCTATGCGATGCTATGTGCGGCCCCCCTTTGCAAAGTGGGGAGACAGGCGAAATACAACTTTGTCTATGACCCCAGTTTCTTCCGCCCTTTACCTGCCAGTGCCTTGTAATTCTCACTCGTCACCACCGGCTTGCCCGACCGCTTCTCAATATCCCGGCGCGTACTGCCTGCAACAGCGCCACCTTCCTGGGCATCTTTCTTTAGCGGCTCAAAGCCTCTGGAATCACGATCTCGATGGAGTTTGGTGGTCGTGGCTTCTCCCAGCATGGTCAGGATCAGTTCTATGTCGGTCATATGGTCGCGCAGGTTTTCCTGTTCCAGCCCCTTCACCAGCTTGTAATCTTCGACTTTCAGATCAAAAGCCCCCTGCATGATTTCGTTGGTCAGAATGGCGTATTCAATGCTCGTTTTTGCCCCCCGGTTCTTCCATTCCCCGGTCAAGTCCTGCCTGACGGCGATACCTCGCAGGCGCTTGTCGATCCATTCCTTTGGATACCCTTTTTTCTCGTACAGCCCTTTCATCCGCTCCATGGCCAGTTCAGGGTTTCCGATCTCCTCCAGCCGCTCAAAACCGACCCGCGCCAACCAGCGCTTGAACGGTTCCGCCTTGGGGGAAGGTATGGATTGGATAAGCCGCAGCAACTGTTCGGTGTCGGCAACGTCCGTCAGCCGCATCTTGCCGTCCGGCGCCGTCATTTTCAAAGCGTTACAATTTGTAACGGTTTCATTTCCTTCCGCAAGCAGCCTTTTTTTCAGCACACGCCAGTACACCTGTGGGTTTTGACTGTCGGTCAACGCGCCAACTACATCAATAACCGAGAAAAACCACTTTTGTTCTTTATCACTCCATACCGACCTGATTTGCTTTGATTGAAACAATTTGACAGTGCTCAAAGAGGCCTCGTTCATCGGCAATCTCCAATAGTTACATCGCTGCGGCAGATTCCCCGGAAATCGCACCCGCCACAGCTTTCGACCCGGCACAGACGACCGTTTCTGATGTCACACCCGGCAGCCACTATGTCCGCTTCCGCTTGCCTCAGCATGATATCATCCACCAACTCCCGGACCGTCGCCCCGGCTCCCTCATCAAGGGTGTATATTTCCACCAGATCGGCGCTGGTACCGGTAAGCTGCTGATACCCCATGGCGTAAATATGGAGCTGCTGCCTCGTAACTGTTCCGTATCGGCTACGTCGGTCAGATAATACTTGCCGTCCATTGCCTGCATTTTCAGTTGTCCCA
>JBAZOY010000162.1:0-3132 GCA_041648505.1 Syntrophales bacterium
CGAACAAGGACGGCACTCCGGACACCCAGCTCGGCGGGGCGGCGACGTTCAGCGGCGCGGACAACACCTACTCGGTTTCCGGGCTGGGTTTGACCGTCACCACGGCCGCCTCGAAATGGGTGCTCGTCGTGCTGGATCTGGCGAACGGCGCGACCGGAAGCAGGACCGTCCAGTCGCAGGTGAACGACGGCTACCTGACCGCCTCCGCGGGGTCGGTGAACGCCATCACCCCATTCAGTTCGAGCACGTTCACGATCAGCGCACTGACGGGGGTGGTCATCACGGATACATCGGGGTCCACCACCCCGGTGAACAGCACGAGCCTCGGCACGAGTGCCACGCACCAGTTCTACGCGACGGCGACCTACTCCCTTGCGCCGACCTCCGCGGATGTGACCACCCAGTCCGCCTGGTCCCGGGCGGGGACGGCCACGGGAAGCACCGTCGGGGCGTCCACCGGGTTGTACACCGCCGGTACTACCGCGGGCACCGACAACGTGACTGCAACCTACCGGGGGTGGAGCGACAACACCACGGTTGTGGTAGGAGTGCCGTTCGCGGCAACGACCTATTATGCAACAGTGAACTCCGGTACGACCCTTTGGACCGGGAGGACTACGAACGTTACTTCGGGAACCAACAAGACGAGCACTAATGATTGGACAACGGCGGTCAAGAGCGGCCAGAGCACGACCTCCACGACGTATCGCACCTCGGGAACGGCCGCGGTCACGGCGTACACGGCGGTCTACAACACAGCGACGGCGGCGGGAAGCAATACGTTTATCACTGCGGTTACGTTCAGCATTTACGTTTTGAAGCAAAACAGCGGAGACAGACTCCAACTGCAATTGATAGCCTTCAGTTCCACCGGGGCGGAGACGATCCTCTATGACACGACCTACATCGATCCGGCGACCACAGTCGGTTCTACACAGCAGTATACCCATAACAGTCCCGCACTTTCGGTTCAGGTCCCGGATGGCTACAAGATCGGCATGCGGGTGAACTATGACACGGTTAATGCGAGCGGGATGACCGTGACCCTGGCGCGCACGACCGCAAGCCAGAACACCCAGTTCACCATAAGTGGGAACAGCAGTACCGGCACGGCGCCCGCCCCTCCCCGGTACACCGGCGGCGACACGACGGCGATTGCGTGCAACTCCTGCCACCAGTTCGGCCCGGACGACGCGACGGCGGGGTACAAGGACGGCAACCAGTACTATTACGCATTGCCTGGATCGCACGCCAAGCACGGTGTCTCGCTGATCGCGGGGACGGACCCGGTCAACACGGACGCGCTCGACACCTGCACGCTCTGCCACATGGCGGCGACGACCTCGTTCGGATCGGATCACATGGACGGGACGGACAACGTGCGCTCCGGGTCGATCGGGACGCGGACCGCGGGGCCGGCCTACAACGACAACGGGACGTACGATTCCGGGACGCGGCGATGCTCGAGCACCTACTGCCACGCCGGGCAGCAAAGCCCGTTGGGCGCCACGCAGTCGTGGGGGTACGGTTCCACCACGGGCGTTTGCAACGTCTGCCACGCGGCGGTCCCCGCCACGGGAAGGCACGGGCTCCACGACAACACGGCGCACAACAACGGGTCCTCCTCCACGAGCCCGACCCGGGTCTCCAACGCCACGGGGTACTCGTTCTCCTGCTCCTTCTGCCATTACGGAAACTCCCACGTGAACTACCCGGTGTCGACGAACCAGGCGGCACAGGTGGCCTTCGGCGGGACCCTCGGGGCGGCGAACCTCGCCACGGGGGCTTCGTATGCCGCGGGGGCGCTTTCCGGCAACGAGGGGGGGAAGCTGAACTTCACCAGCGGTTCCTGCACCGTCTACTGCCACAGCAACGCCAACCCTGTCGGGAGCACGAACGTCAACGACACTCCGGCATGGACGGCTACGGTCTCCTGCGGCCTTGCCTGCCACGGCAACGACGGGCAGGGGGGCCGTGAGTCGATCGGCAACGCGGCGGCCGCGCACAAGGGGTCGCCCACCCACGACAAGCACGTCTCCTCGACGGCTTACGGCTTCACCTGCAACCAGTGCCACGCGGGGACCGTGACGGGAACGGTCAACACGACGGTCAACGTCTACGACAACCATGTGAACGGGACGAAGAACGTCCGGTTCACGACCGTGCGCGCAACTTTGATCGACCAGTCGTCGGCGACCTACGACAACGCGACCCGTGCCTGCGGTAACACCTACTGCCACAGCGACGGGACGCGGGTGAAAACCGGGATGATCGCCGCGAACTCCGAGAGCTGGACGACCGTCGGTCCCATTGATTGCGCCTCCTGCCACGGCAACCCGCCCGCGTACGCCTCGGCCGCGAACAAGGCGAACAGCCACGGAAAGCACCCCTTCGCCTGCTCCACGTGCCACAGCCAGACGACCACGGCGGACAACACGATCACGACGCCTGCAAACCACGTCAACGGCTCATATAACGTTGGCAGCAGCGGATCGAGCGTCTTCACCTACACCTACAACGCGGCCGGCTCAACCTGCGCGTTCACCAGCGGGTGCCACGGGACCACAACCGCCACCTGGGGCGGCACGATCTCCGGAGGGTGCTTCTCCTGCCACGCGGGGTCGGAGGTCGGGAACAAGCCTCTCCAGTCGTCCGACGGGACCGCAAACCCGGTGGACAACACCCAGTACAACTCTTACGGCCACGGGAACTCGACCACGTACGCCTGGGACGGCATCGCGGGGGCGAACTTCCAGTACGGGTTCACGGGATCTCCCAACAACGGTTGCTTCGAGTGCCACTCCAGCGGGGCGAGCCACGTTCCCAAGAGCGGGACCGATCCGTACCGGCTGGGGGCTTGGGCGACCAACGTGGACGGGCTGTGCAACGACTGTCACGGCACTGCAGCGACCAACCCGCGCAAGGCGGCGAACGCCCTGAACCTGAGCATCGAGGAACATGCCAAGGCGATCACGGCCCCCTCATCGACGAAGGACTGGCCGCCGCCGGGCGCCACCGATTACGCCTACAAGTGCGTGGACTGCCACGACCCGCATGGGGATGCGAACTACTACATGGTCCGGTCCGCCGTGAACAACCCGACCTCGGCCTCGGACACGACGATGGGGAGTA
>JBAZOY010000163.1:0-3124 GCA_041648505.1 Syntrophales bacterium
ATGGTCTTCGACCGTCAGAATCGCTTAATCGTCTTTCAACTCAAAACAACCATATAAAAATAAACAAAAAATATTTTATTAAAAACTCTTTAATTTAAGTTGAGGAGTTTTTATTTTTTTTGTGCTATAATATTATTAATTCATTTTTTCTTTTATGCCAATTAAAACCTCTGACCGACCACATACGGTTTCGGTCTCCACTTGGACGATTGCCAAAGTTTTAATCATGTTGGTTGTTATCGGATTGTTGTGGGCGCTGCGTGATGTAGTGGCCATGCTTTTTGTGGCTTTGCTTTTGTCGGCGCTTATCGATCCGTTTGCCGATTGGTTTGCCAGACATCGTATTCCGCGAGCTTTGGCTGTAATTATTGTTTATGCTTTTTTACTTGCAATTACGGCTTCGGTAATTATTCTTTTAGTTCCGCCGTTATTGGCACAGGTACAACAATTAGTTTCTAATTTTTCTTCAATTTTTACCGGTTTGGCCAATAGTTTTAGTCGTTTTCAAGATCTTACGGTTCAGTATGGTTTTGGTAATAATTTTCAGTCAGGCCTTCAAGCGATTGAAGAAGGCGTTAGTAACTCTTTTTCCGGAATTTTTTCCACGGTTACAGGTTTTTTTGGTAGCTTGGCAGCGTTTGTCATTGTCATGGTGTTGACCTTTTACATGGTAGTTGAAGAAGATTCAGCCAGACGCTTTTTTAAAAATCTTGCCCCAGTTGAATATCAGCCGTTTTTAGTTTCGCTTTTTAATAAAATGCAAAAACGCATCGGTTATTGGTTGCGCGGTCAACTTGTTTTAGGCGTGGTGGTTGGCTTGGCTGTGTATTTGGGTTTGTTGATTTTGGGAGTGCCATACGCATTATTGCTTGGTCTTATTGCCGGTTTGCTAGAAATTATTCCTTATGCCGGTCCATTGCTTTCGGCTGTGCCAATTTTGATTATTGCTTTTTCGGTTTCGCCATTAAAAGGTTTGGCCGCGCTTTTGTTGGTAATTGCCGTGCAACAAATTGAAAATAATCTTTTAGTGCCAAAGATTATGCAAAAAGCCATCGGTTTAAATCCAGTAGTTAGTATTGTGGCCATGTTGGTTGGCGTTAAATTCGGTGGTTTGGTTGGCGCACTTTTAGCCATTCCGTTTGCCACGGTAATTTCTGTGGCCATTGAAGAATTCTTTTCCGATTTGTCGGTTGATAAAAAGTGAAAATTTTCAATGTCTAATTTCTAATGTCTAATGATGGAAACTTTATATTTAAAAGAAATAATAAAATCCAACATTTGACATTAGACATTTAATAATTAGAAATTCCAAACGATATGTTCAGACACATTCATCATCAATCATGGTTTCCATTTGTTGTAATCGGGTTATCTTTAACTTTGGTTTTGTTTATTGTCTGGTCTTACGCGGCTCGTCAAAATAATCCGGCCGCGGTTTATAATTCTGCTCCGGCTGTTACTTTAAATTCATATCAAAATGAGGTTGGTTTTATCATGAAAGATTTTTGGTCTAAATATGATACACAAACCAACGATGCAACCAGACTGGCTTTTGTTTCTGAAACTGAACAAAAATTATTGGCTTTATTAGTTCCAGCCGAAGGTCAATCAATCCATTTTGAATTGGTCAGCGGTTTGGAATTTTTGCGTCAAGGACTTGTTGGCAATGCAGAAAAAATGTCCGAGGGTAAGGCTCGATTACAAAAAGTTTTTTTGGACAATTCTTGGTTGACTCAATAAATTATGACTCGCATAGAAAAGAATTTGGGTCTTGAACAAAAAGTCGATGACTTAAAAAAAGAAATGATTGAAGTTGAAAAAGTTGAAGTTAAGGCGCGTGGCGGTCATCGGTGGAAACTTGGGTGTGGAATTTTATTTTTAGCGGTTTTTTTAGTAACGATCGGTTTTGTAACTTGGATTTTAACCGCTTCAGGCGTAGTAACCGTGCCGGTTGTTTCAACTTTGGTTTACAAAGTTCCGACTCCGCTTCATTCTGTTTCAACCGGAGTTCCACTCGAGGCTTATGTTTCCGAAAAATTTGGGTCTATTTTAACCAGTCGTTTGCAATCCGGCTCGGGCAGTATAAACGATCGTTCAATCGAAATATCCTTACCCGAATCCTCAATCACAACTTCGTTTCGTACAATTTTAACAGATAACAAAATTGGTTTTGTTGATGCGACAACTGCTCAGGTGGCCATTGACGAAAAGCAGGGAATCGAGATATTTTTGCCTTTGGTTAATAGTTCCAATGGCAATGCTTTGCGTTTTTTTCTTAAACTTGGATCTAAAGACAGCCGATTGATTATTGACAATACTCAAATTAAAATCGGTAATTTAACTGTTCCGTCATGGTTGTCAAATCTTTTGATCGAATTATTAATGAAACAAGGATTAGATTCTTTAAATCAAGAAATCGGTCGTTACACTTCGATTGAGAAAATCGAAACCATTTCGGGAGCTTTAAAGATTTTCGGAACTTTAACTGTAGAAATAATTAAGATTCAATAACATGCTGGTTTTTTTACGTACTTTTCCGATTTTGTCCGGTTTAACCATGGCTATCGGTTCAATGGCTTTGTTTTGGTTTCCCGGTCAGCCTTTTATTGTTTTGGTTTCAGCTTTGGCGGTTTTGTTTTTTTTGTTAGCCAAACTGGCCGGTTGGAATTTTAAGAAAAATGATTTTTGGGTGTTGTTTGGCATTCCGTTTTTTTTAGCTTTGGCCTCATTTTTTCTTTTGTTTTTTATTGAAGGGTCAACCATGAAAGTTCTGGTGATAACTTTGGCAACTTTTTTAATTTGGCTTTTTGCCGAAAATCTTTTTACCTATCTTCAGTTGCCTAACGCCTATCAAGTCAACGCTTTAGAATATCTTTCTTTGGTTATAAACATGGTGAGTGTTTATTTTTTTACAACCGGAATTTTTGCTGCTCGTTTATTTTTGGGATTGCCGCTTTGGTTAACTTTGCCTTTGTTTGCCGGGGCGATTTTTTTGATGATCGCCGCCACTTTGTGGATTTGTAAAATAGAAAAAGACCGTCTTATACCCAGTGCTTTGGGTGGCACAATTTTATTTACCGAATTGTTTTTTGTTTTCACCTTGTTGCCCAGTGGGTTTTTTCCT
>JBAZOY010000164.1:0-3085 GCA_041648505.1 Syntrophales bacterium
CGTCATTGGCCGCAGTCGGCACGTTGACGGTGCCGACGGTCTCGCCGGTAGCAATGGTGATGGTCGAACCGTTGGACAGAGTGACGGTTACCGGCGTCTGCGCTGGATTAGTCAGCGTCGCGGTGTAGGTGATCTGACCGCCTTCAACGATGTTGTTGGTAGCGGTCAGGGTCAGCCCGGTGTTGTCGACCGAGTCGGTGATGGTGGTCACCGCTGGCGTGGTGTTTGGCACCAGATTTTCGAAGTTGCCGCCGGTAGCGCCGGTAATGGTGGTGCTGACGGTGCTGCCATTGTTGTAAACGTCATTGGCCGCAGTCGGCACGTTGACGGTGCCGACGGTCTCGCCGGTAGCAATGGTGATGGTCGAACCGTTGGACAGAGTGACGGTTACCGGCGTCTGCGCTGGATTAGTCAGCGTCGCGGTGTAAGTGATCTGACCGCCTTCAACGATGTTGTTGGTCGCAGTCAGGGTCAGGCCGGTGTTGTCGACCGAGTCGGTGATCGTAGTGACTGCTGGCGTGGTGTTCGGCACCAGGTTTTCGAAGTTGCCACCGGTAGCGCCAGTGATCGTGGTGCTGACGGTGCTGCCATTGTTGTAAACGTCATTGGCCGCAGTCGGCACGTTGACGGTGCCGACGGTCTCGCCGGCAGCAATGGTGATGGTCGAACCGTTGGACAGAGTGACGGTTACCGGCGTCTGCGCTGGATTAGTCAGCGTCGCGGTGTAAGTGATCTGACCGCCTTCAACGATGTTGTTGGTCGCAGTCAGGGTCAGGCCAGTGTCATCGACCGAGTCGGTGATGGTGGTCACCGCTGGCGTGGTGTTTGGCACCAGATTTTCGAAGTTGCCGCCGGTAGCGCCGGTGATGGTGGTGCTGACGGTGCTGCCATTGTTGTAAACGTCATTGGCCGCAGTCGGCACGTTGACGGTGCCGACGGTCTCGCCGGTAGCAATGGTGATAGTCGAACCGTTGGACAGAGTGACGGTTACCGGCGTCTGCGCTGGATTAGTCAGCGTCGCGGTGTAAGTGATCTGACCGCCTTCAACGATGTTGTTGGTAGCGGTCAGGGTCAGCCCGGTGTTGTCGACCGAATCAGTGATCGTGGTAACGGCTGGCGTGGTGTTTGGCACCAGATTTTCGAAGTTGCCGCCGGTAGCGCCGGTGATGGTGGTGCTGACGGTGCTGCCATTGTTGTACACGTCGTTCGCTGGCGTCGGCACGTTAACAGTGCCGGTAGTCTGGCCAGCGCCAATGGTAATGGTCGAGCCGTTCGACAGAGTGACGGTTACCGGAGTTTGCGCCGGGTTGGTCAAAGTCGCCGTATAGGTAATCTGGCCGCCTTCGGTCACGCTCGAACCAGCCGTCAGCGTGACGGTAGTGGTATCGACGGTGTCGGTGACCTGCGTGGTCGCCGGGACAGTCGGCGGGGTCACGGTGATGCCATTGCCGCCGCTGGTGCCGGTGACGGTCACGTCGATCTGGGTCGGGTCGTTGTAGACCGTGTCGTTCGGCGCCAGCGGCACGTTGACGGTGCCAGTGGTGGCGCCGGCCGGGATGACGATCACTGCGCCATTGGACAGGGTGATGGTCAGGTCGGTCAGCGGCGCCTGGGTCAGGGTCGCGGTGTACACCAGCACGCCGCCGGCTTCGGTGATGGTCGGCGTGGCGCTGAGGCTCAGGGTCGAGTCGCGCAGCGCGTTGGTGGTGGTGTCGGTGGTCAGGCCGCCGGTGGTGTCCTGCGCGACTTGGCCGGCAGAATTGATGCCCGCCGTCGGAAAGCCAATGGTCGGATCGACGCGGCCAGCGGTGGCGTCGAGCATGACAAAGCTGTGACCACCACCGGCGGCGCCACCGGTACCTGCGGCGGTCGGGCCGGCCGCGGTGGATTCGAGTGCGGTGGTCGGGTCGACACCGGCGGCGATGGCTTGCTGCAGTTCTTCTACAGAAGGCGCAGCCTGCGCGGTGGCTTCGGCCAGGTCAGTGCTGGAGTCAGGCGAGCTGGCGCTCCACTGGGTGTCACGGCCCAGATCGAGCATGCGGCCATCGGCCAGTTCCAGCGACACCGCGCCGGACAGACCGGTATCGATCTCGTCGCCGACATACAGGCGATCGCCTTCAACGAGTACGCGACGCACGCCCTCTGGGGACACCACGAAAACCTGACCGACAATGCTTTTGACGACGGCAACAACACTGCTCATTGAAGACTCTCCGGGGTGTCACATTCAGTTGACTTCCATGGACCTGACGGGCGTCGGCGCCACTTCAGTCTGGACGTACTTTCTATAAATGGATAACTTATTGACGCTGTATTTCCGTCAATAATCTGGCTATAAATTATCGCGATTAACTTTATGCCAAACTATTGACCTTCTGGGAGCCATCCTAAACAATCGCCCCACTAATGTCACATTGATATTTCCGCGGCGACCTGTCCTTCAGCCTGTCATCCAGTTCCTCTTTTGAACTTTCCGACATACGGTCTTTCGGGTTGCCATCATCCGACGCAGCACCACGTTCTGCTGTGATTCAAGACAAGAAGTTCCGGGAAAATTCCAACCATGCGTTCGCTTTTGCTCCTTGCCGCTCCCTTCGCTCTCGCCGCCTCATTCGTACAAGCACAATCCTTACCAGAAGCCATGCAACAGGCGCTGGATGTCCATCCGGAGATTCAGGCGGGGGTCAACAGTCGATTGGCGGCGGATTATCAGTTAAAGGCTGCGAAAGGGGGATACCTGCCCAAGGTCGATCTGCTCGGCGGTTATGGCCGTGAAGGCACCGACAGTGTGACCACTCGAGCGAACGGTGGAAGCAATCACTGGGAGACGTTGAACCGCAGCGAGTCAAGTTTACGTCTCTCGCAAATGGTTTTTGACGGTTTCGCGACGTCCAACGAAGTTGCGCGTCAACAAGCCAACGTCAGCTCCCGTGCTTACTCGTTGCTGGGCACTTCCGAACGCACTGCGCTGACCGTCGCCCAGGTTTATCTGGACGTGCTGACCCGTCGCGAATTCGTCCGTCTGGCCGAGGAAAACCTCAAGAGCCACCAGCGCATCTACGATCAGATCCAGCTGCGCACCCAG
>JBAZOY010000165.1:0-3057 GCA_041648505.1 Syntrophales bacterium
CCGGTATAGGTATTAGTACCGCTTAAGGTTAATGTTCCGGCGCCCGTCTTGGTTAAGCCGCCAGCGCCGTTACCAATAACGCCGCTGATCGTGGTGTTACCCGCACCGGTCACTGTCAGGAGGTTGGCCCCATTAGTTATAGTCCCATCCACCGTCAGCGTCCCGGCATCTGACTGGATAGTCCCGGCTGAGTTTAATGTGATCGCCCGGTTGGTTCCCAAAGAATACGTGCCGGAAGTTGATTGCAAGGTTCCTGTAATGAAACTAATTGTGTTTGTCACTGATGAGTCACCTAAGTTGGCTGCCGCGCTGATCTGCAAGACGCCGCCATTGATAGATGTAGCACCTGAGTAGGTATTGGCACCGCTTAAGGTCCAAGTGCCGCTGCCTTCCTTAGTCAGCGTGCCGCTTGTCGTGCCGATAATACTGGCAATACTGCTGGCGGTGTTTGTGCCGCCGAGTGTCAATCCAAAGGTCGCGCCGGTGATAGTGCCGGTATGGGAAATAACGATGCCTCCGTTGTTGGTGACGATACTGCTTGCGCTGCCGAGGGTAATTAATCCGCTGTAGGTGTAGCCGAAGGAATAGCTATTTACAAGAGCGCCACCTGAAGAGATACCTGTGCCGTTAAGCGTTAAGGCTTCGGCTGTTCCTAAGGTATAACCATTTATGTCAAGCACTGCGCCGCTAGTAACAGAAGTTCCGTTTGCAGTTGTACCCAGCGGAGTGTTGGTGGCATCGCCTGTAGCGCCGAGCTTAAGTGTACCCGCACTGATAGTGGTAAGGCCGGTGTATGTATTGTTAGCACTTAAAGTCAATGTGCCTGCACCGCTCTTGGTGAGAGCGCCCGCGCCGTTACCGATAACGCCGCTGATCGTGACATTACCAGCGCCGGTCACTGTCAGTAGGTTAGCTCCGTTAGTTATAGTCCCATCCACTGTCAGCGTTCCAGCGTCTGACTGGATGGTGCCGGCTCCGTTTAATGTGATAGCTCTATTGGTTCCTAAGGAATATGTACCGGAAGTTGATTGTAAAGTTCCTGCATTGAAAGCAATCGTGTTCGTCACTGATGAGTTACCTAAATTGGCTACTGCGCTGATCTGTAACACGCCGCCATTAATACTAGTAGCGTCTGAGTAGGTATTGACACCTGATAGTATCACTGTACCTGCCGTAGTCTTTGTAAGGCCTACAGCGCCTCCCAAAATAGCGCTTATTGTACCGCTTCTGACATCGTAAAGGGTGCTGCTGGTTAAAACACCGGTGGTGCCGGTGATGATTCCGCCTGAAAGAATCACATTTCCGGTTACATTAACGGTTCTGGTAACTATATCCAAGGTGCCGGCTGAATTGGTTAAGGTGCCTGCCACATCAGTATTAGCTCCAAATATGACATCGTTATTAGGAGAAGTACCGGTATTATTTATAGTCAGGTTAAAGAATTTACCGGTTGCGCCGCTTAATGTTCCGCTCAGTGTCTGGTCAAGAGTGCCGTTAAATGTAACTGTGCCGCTTTGCGCGGTGAATGCGCCTGCATTGGTCCAGCTGCCGGCAAGAGTGATGCCGTAATTTTGTCCGCTGACTACATCCAAGGTAGCATTGGTATTGATGGTTAAATTACCGGTTAAGACAATCGCGCCAGCTAAACTATAGGTAGTAGCGCCAGTGGGCGTTAAGGTTAAATTATTATATGTAGTTGAGGCAATATTCGTGGCAGTAGTGGTGCCTGTATAAACTACAGTAGAGCCGGTAGAAGTAAATGTGCCGCTGTTTGAGAACGGCGTCCCTGTCCCAGCGATGGTTAGAGTGTTTGAGCCTAGAGTGAGGCCGCCAGCTGTAATCGTAATAGAGGTCACTTCCATTGAATCCTGCAGGGTCCATCCGCCTGATGCGTTATTGAATTTAATATCGTAGAAGTCATCAGCGCCGCTTGATGTGGTGGTAATAGTCTTACCTATTGCTCCGGCATCGAACACCACTCTTCCGGTTCCAGGTGTGAATATGCCTGTGCCTGAGACTTCCCAGTTGCCAGCTACCGTGAATGAGGTATCGTCTATAACTGCCGGGGCTTTAAGCTCGCCGCCGGTTATTGTTACGTTTCCATTAATATCAAGATCACTGCTTATGTTGCTCGCGTCCACAGTGCCGGAACTTATGGTTAAGTTACCAGCGGCGGTAATATCCAGGAAATTATTAATGGGCGTAATACTGGCGCTTATCGCAACATTTGCCGCTGTTATGGTTACGCTTCCTGTCCTTGAGGCGCCTGTAGCGGCATCTATGGTTACATCTCCTGCCGTAGATCTAAGTATCAAATTCCCGATAGTGCCGCCTGTAATCTTTGCAGCAACTGTCGAGTAGCTAAAAGAGCTTGCCTGCTGGTATGTGAGAGCGCCTGTGATAGGCAAAGTGGCTGCGCCTGTGCCGGTCCATGTAATATCACCTAAACCGCTTACATCATAGTCAGCCTGGAGTGTAAGAGCGCCGCCCGAGGTAATGCTTACACCGGTGTTGATGGTAATACCTCCGTTAGAATATATGTAGATATTACTGCTCGTGGCTGCGATATTGCCGCTGACAATGACTGAGGAAGGCTTGTAGGAGTTTCCGATATAGACAGAACCTGTGCCGGTCTTCGTAAAGCCGTTTAAGGTCATGCTTGAGTATTTGTCGATATATAGATTACCGTTAGTGATAATAGTCCCTGATGTATAGCTAAATTCACCGCCGCCTACGTTATCATAGTCAGGATAGAGATAAATATTGGCAGCGCCTGCGGTTATGTTAGCCTGCTGGGCGATGTTTCCTGCCGCATATATAGTTACGATTCCTGTCCTTGAGGCGCCTGTAGCGGCATCTATGGTTACATTTCCCGCTGTAGACCTCAAGGTTAAGGCACCTGTGCTAGAGTTGGCGGATGTTATCTTTGCAGTAACTGTCGAGTAGCTAAAGGAACTTGCCTGCTGGTATGTAAGGGCGCCGTTAGCAGGCATAGCGGCTAAGCTTGAGCCGGTCCATGTAATATCACCTAAACCGCTTACATCATAGTCAGCCTGG
>JBAZOY010000166.1:0-3026 GCA_041648505.1 Syntrophales bacterium
TCGAATGGAAGAAATCCTACAGCAGTCAACTTGACTTCCCCAAGACCGATTTTGAGAAATTTACGGCCAAAGTGACAGGGGAAGAGGACCCCATCGTCTTTGACAAGCCGGTGAGCATCAGTTCGAACGGAGACGGGAAGGTGTACGTCACCGACAGCGGCAGGTCTGTCGGTGTGTTCGTCTATGATTTGAACGCCCGCAATATCCATCTTCTCGGCGGGGACAATGCTGTAGGTCTGTTTACCTTTCCCGTCGCCGTGGACATGGACGACGACGGCAACATATACGTGGCCGACGTTGACAAAAAAGGGGTGCTGGTCTTTGACAAAAACGAAAAACCGTTGCGAATGATCAGCACCAAAGATGAGGTGCAGCGCAATGCGGGCATAGCCATCGACCGAAAGAGAAAGCGGCTGCTTGTGGTCGACTCGCGGGCGCATCTGGTGGCGGTCTATGATCTCGGCGGCAAGCATCTTTTCACAATCGGGGAACGGGGGAATGAAGACGGCAAGTTCAATTTCCCGGTCTGCGCAACGGTAAACCACCAGGGGGAGATTATCGTCGGCGACTCCATGAACGCCCGGATCCAGATATTCGACGGTGAGGGAAAATTTCTCAGAAAGTTCGGCAACCGCGGCGACGGACCCGCCGACTTCCAGATACTGAAGGGGGTGGCCGTTGATTCGGACGACAATATCTATGTCACCGAAGGGAAAGGCCACAAACTGGTCATCTTCAGCACGCGCGGAGAATACCTTCTTACAGTAGGCGGGATATACTCGGCGCTTTCCACCGGTCGGGAGGCGCCGGGAGGGTTCCTGATCCCCCAGGGCGTATATATCGACAAAAATGATGTCATCTATGTAGTTGATCAGTTGAACAAGCGTTTCCAGGTGTTCCAGTATATCTCGGACAAATATATGCTGGAGCATCCCATCGCTGGCTACCAGGAGACCGTCGGGAAATGATTTCTGGGTAACGAGAATGGTATGACAAGCTCCTGCTTCTTTTGGTTCCACCCTTTTGTAATCTGGACAAAAATCGAAATTTTATAAAAAACGGATAAAATGCATTTCAAGAGGTGAAAATAATGAATAAATCGTTTACTGCTATTGTACATAAAGAAGATAATTTATATGTTGCGGAATGCCCGGAAGTTGGCACTGCAAGTCAAGGTACAACCATTGAGGATGCTATTGAGAATTTACAAGAAGCTACTGAAATTTACCTTGAGGAATTTCCTTTAAAAGAAACCCACCATCCTTTCCTTACAACTTTTGAGGTAGCTATTAATGCTCAGTAGTGTCCGGTTAGGTAATTGCAGAAGCTCTAAAACCCTGCCTTATCCCCTCACCCGGCCTTTGGCCACCCTCTCCCGCTGGGCGAGGGGATGATTTTCCCTGCTCCCTGAGGGAGAAGGTGCCCGACAGGGCGGATGAGGGGGGACTTTTGGGGTTCTGCAAAAACCTAACGGACAACGCTGATTAATGCTTGACCTTCCGATTATTTCCGGCAAAGAAGCTATAAAAATATTCGGATGTCTGGGCTTCAAAATTGTCAGGCAAAAAGGCAGTCATGCAGTTTTACGAAAGGAAAATAAAGGTTGCGTTATTCCAATTCACAAAGAACTTGCTGTCGGTACTCTGCGAAGTGCAATTAAACAAGCCGGTATTACTATTGAAGAATTTATAGACGCATACAAAAACAGATAACAAATCAATCCAGCGGACGGCAAGTGCGCTGCCGCTGATTTTGCTCGTTATTGACCCCCCACTTTGCAAAGGGGGGCCAGGGGGGATTTAGCGCCAATTTCAAATCAAGACTGAAATCAAGGCGGCGAGGATCATGGGATGACGGGGTGTGGGTAAAACATCAAATTTGATGTTGAGGAATTATGGATTTCAGAGTAGAATTTTACGAGTCAGGGAATGGAGCATCTCCTGTGCGCCAATTTCTGGACGAGTTAAAAGTCAGCGATCCGGATGATTTTGCGGCGGTGCTTGCCGGGCTGGCGAAACTGCGTAATAGACAGTATCACCGGGAGCCTTTATCCAGGGCGCTTGGCGACGGTCTGTTTGAACTGCGCCATGTGGGGAAGCTTAATACCCGTGTGCTCTGGTTCTTCGTCAAGGATCGCCGCATCGTCGCGGTGCATGGCATTCGCAACAAGGGGCTGGCTATTCCGGCCCGTGATTTCGCAACAGCACGGGAACGGATGCACGACTGGCAGAAGAGAGAACCAAAATGAAAAAGACCAACTTCGACCATTACCTTGAAGAACAGCTACAGTATCCGGCCTTTGCCGCCCGTTTCGAGCGTTCCGGCGAGGCATGGGATGTGGCGCTGCAAATTACCGCCCTTCGCCAACAGGCCGGGCTCTCCCAAAAAGAGCTGGCAAAACTCCTTAAAACCTCCCAGCAACAGATCAGCCGCCTGGAGTCTGCCAGCTATGACGGCCATTCGCTCAACATGTTGCGCCGCGTTGCCGAGGCCTTGCATGCACGGGTGCGCGTCATTTTTGAACCGGTTGAAAACCGGACAGGGATGCATGTTGCCGAAGCTCCCGTAGCGTATGGCACAAAGCGCAGCGCAAAAAAAGGGCTCATGTAGATGTTGAAGGAGAGTAGAAGGGGTGGCAAAATACTAAAGAACTGTCAATCGGTGAAACGACTGAATCGTACGTCAAACGGCAAGGAATCCGCCGGTCAGGAAACGGTGTTGAGTTTAAAAAGTTAGTAATAACATATAGTTACTATATATAAAGTTGGCTGGCATGTTGCTTGCTTGGGATATTTGTAATCGGTTCAGTTATTAAATAAACGGGGATAAGTCTTTTTGAAACAAGAAGGTCTATGACCTGAAACCACGAAAGAGGAGGAAAACAAAATGAAAAGAGTATTAGCAATCATTACCGCTGTCGCCATAACGGCGGCGGCAACCGCGGCGTTGGCCGCAATCAAGAACACCAAGCACGACCTGAGCACCACCCACACAGGTCAAACCGGCGGTTCCAACCAGATATGCAT
>JBAZOY010000167.1:0-3007 GCA_041648505.1 Syntrophales bacterium
CCGCCTGTGATCTTAGCGGTAACTGTCGAGTAGCTAAAGGAACTTGCCTGCTGGTATGTAAGGGCGCCGTTAGCAGGCATAGCGGCTAAGCTTGAGCCGGTCCATGTAATATCACCTAAACCGCTTACATCATAGTCAGCCTGGAGTGTAAGAGCGCTGCCTGATTTAATACTAAAGGTATCATTAATAGTAATACCACCTGCCGCATATATGGTTACGCTTCCTGTCCTGGCGTTGCCTGTATTGGCATCTATGGTGACGTTTCCTGCTGTAGACCTGAGTGTTAAACCTCCTATAGTGCCGCCTGTGATCTTAGCGGTAACTGTCGAGTAGCTAAAGGAACTTGCCTGCTGGTATGTGAGAGCGCCGTTAGCAGGCATAGTGGCTGCGCCTGTGCTGTTCCAGACTATGTCTCCTAAGCCGCTTACATCATAGTCGGCCTGGAGGGTAAGAGCGCTGCCTGACTTGACAGTATAAGTATCGTTAATGTTGATATTCCCTGCCGCATATATGGTTATACCTACTGTTCTGATGTTGCCTGTATTGGCATCTATGGTGACGTTTCCTGCCGTAGACCTGAGTGTTAAACTTGTGATAGTGCTGACTCCGGTTATTTTAGATGTAATGGTTGAGTAGCTAAAAGAGCTTGCTTGCTGGTATGTAAGAGAGCCTGTAATAGCCACAGTGGCTTGGCCTGTGGTGTTCCAGTTAATATCGCCTGCGCCGCTTACATCGTAGTCGGCCTGGAGCGTAAGAGCGTTGCCTGACGTAACGGTATAAGTATCGTTAATATTGATATTCCCTGCCGCTTTTATATCTACAGCTCCTGTCCTGGTAGCGCCTGTATTGGCATCTATGGTAACGTTTCCTGCTGTAGACCTGAGTGTTAAACCTCCTATAGTGGTGCCGCCTGTGATCTTTGCAGTAACTGTCGAGTAGCTAAAAGAGCTTGCCTGCTGGTATACGAGGGCGCTTGTAGTACCCATAGTTGCTGAACCTGTGCCGGTCCAGGTAATATCGCCTGCGCCGCTTACATCATTGTCAGCATAGAGGTAAAGATTGCCGTTTGATGTAACGCTCGCGCCGTTACCGATCGCGATATCTCCGTCTGAGTAAATATATATATTTCTGCTGCTGAAAGCCGATATAGCGCCGGTAATAGTGACTGATGAAGGTTTATAAATGCTTCCGATAAAAACATAATCTTGGCCGCTCTTTGTAAAACCGTTTAAGGTCATGCTTGAGTATTTGTTGATATATAAATCGTAGCAGTTGATAGTCCCTGACGTATAGATAAATTCACCGCCGCCTATATTATCATAGTCAGGATATAGGTACATGCTACCGCCTGCTTTTATATTGGCCTGCTGGGTGATGTCTCCTGCCGCATATATGTATACAGCTCCTGTCCTGGCAGCGCCTGTCCCGGCATCTATGGTGATATTTCCCGCGGTGGACCTTAGGGTTAAGTTACTTGTAGTGGCGTTGGCATTAATTATCTTAGAGGTAACTGTAGAGTAGCTAAACGAACTTGCCTGTTGGTACGTGAGAGTGCCTGAGGTAGCCATAGTGGCTAAGCTTGAGCCGTTAAAGGTAATATCACCTGAACTGTTCGCATCATAGTCAGCCTGGAGTGTAAGAGCGGCGCCTGATTTGATATTGTAGGTATCATTAACGATGATATTCCCTGCCGCTATTATGCTTACAAACCCTGTCCTGGAAGCGCCTGTATTGGTATTTATTGTGATATCTCCTGCGGTGGACCTTATGGTTAAGGCGCCTGTAGTAGCGGTGCTGACTCCGGTTATTTTAGATGTAATGGTTGAGAAGCTAAAAGAGCTTGCCTGCTGATATATAAGGGCGCCTGTAATAGCCATAGTGGCTGCGCCTGTGGTGTTCCAGTTAATATCGCCTGCGCCATTAGCATCATAGTCAGCATAGAGTGTAAGAGCGGCACCTGACTTGATATTGTAGGTATCATTAACGATGATATTCCCTGCCGCTGTTATGCTTACAAGCCCTGTCCTTGAAGTGCCTGTATTGGTATTTATTGTGATATCTCCCGCTGTGGACCTTATGGTTAAGGCGCCTGTAGTAGCAGTGCTGACTCCGGTTATTTTAGTTGTGATCGTATCGTAATTAAAAGAGCTTGCCGACTGGTATATAAGTGCTCCTGTGATAGGCAAAGTGGCTGCGCCTGTGCCGGTCCAGGTAATATCACCTGCGCCATTGGCATCAGAGTCAGCATAGAGGTGAAGATTGCCGCCTGACGTAACGCTCGCGCCGTTACCAATCGCGATGTCTCCGTAAGAATATATGTATACACTGCTGCTGCTGGCTGTGATAACGCCGGTAATAGTAACTGAAGCAGGGGGAGGTAGCTGGTAGTTTCCGATGTAGACACTGCCTGCGCCGGTCTTCGTAAAGCCGTTTAAGGTCATGCTTGAGTACTTGTCGATAGATAAAGTGCCTGTAGTGACAATACTTCCTGCTGTACGGCTAAATTCACCGCCTCCTATGTTGTCATAATCAGGCAAGAGCCTGATTTGTGCGGCGCCTGCGTTTATATCAGCCTGTTGGGTGATGTTTCCTGCCGCATATATGATTATGCTTCCTGTCCTGGAAGCGCCTGTAGCGATATCTATTGTGATATCTCCTGCGGTGGACCTTAAGGTTAAGCCGCCTGTAACGGCGCTGGCATTGGTTATCTTGGTAGTAATCGTCGTGTAACTAAAAGAGCTTGCCTGCTGGTATGTAATAGCCTGGGCGCCGGTACCCATAGTGGCTGCGCCTGTGGTGTTCCAGTTAATATCGCCTGCGCCATTAGCATCAAAGTCAGCCTGGAGTGTAAGAGCGGCGCCTGACTTGATATTGTAGGTATCATTAACGATGATATTCCCTGCCGCTATTATGCTTACAAACCCTGTCCTGGAAGTGCCTGTATTAGTATTTATTGTGATATCACCCGCTGTGGACCTTATGGTTAAGGCGCCTGTAGTAGCAGAGC
>JBAZOY010000168.1:0-2992 GCA_041648505.1 Syntrophales bacterium
GATAATATTCCGGGTAATAGTAGTAGATGATGTTGCTGTCACTGTCACGCTACTATTTATGTAATATTCAGGCTCCTTGCTTATGGCTAGCTGATATGTTCCGCTAACAAGGCTCAAGGAATAGAATCCATCCGCATCAGTTATGTTTGAAACTCCCGTATTTGTTGTTACAGTAGCACCGGATAAATTACTGCCAGATCCATTTCTTACAGTCCCATTGACGTACCCGGTGGGTTGGGTCACATTAAGAGTTCTACTTGCCGCACCGCTCCACAATCCATTAAATGGATAATACGGTAAGGATATATTTGTTTTTGGTGCTGAAGACATTCCTTTAATATAAACGGTGTAGGTACCCAGGAGATTTGAGGTATTGATACTGGCATTCACAATTTCGGTGTATGAATTAAGCCTTCCATCTTTGGGAGTCATATTCGTCCATTCAATGACTGTATTGCCTGAAGCATCTTTTACCTGATACTGGGCTGCTGCCATCTGTAAAAATGCTTGAGTATCCCTCAGTGTAGTCTGAACTTGCGCAAAATTCCCGGTTGATACTGGCGAAGTTATAATAATGTTCTCTAAAACTGGAGGCGTACGTGGTTGATCTATGTATGTGACAATATGGTTATCCGAATCGTGACATCCTCCGATACATGATTCCGATGTTGCATGTGTTTCGCCTGGTGCATGGAAAGGCAAATCAGGTAGATTGGCATCAACATGGCAACTCGTACAAGTATTTCCTGTCGCAGTTCCTTTTGGACCAATTGCATGATATTTCAAAGCACTATCCAATGGTTTTGGCAATTGGTCTCCAGCTATATGGCACCACTGGCAATTCGTTGAACCATGTCTCAATTCATCTTTTATAAGAGCGGGATCAGTGGGTTTGATAGGGCCTGAGCCTGTGCTTGTGTGGCAATCCTCGCAGAAATATGTATTACTATGATTTGCCGCCCCGGGCATCATGTCCATTGTTCCATTTGCCGCGCCCCTGTGGCATGTCTTGCAATCCGCATCTGTGGGACCACCATCTGTTGAATTTACATTCGCGTGCCTCCCGAACAAATACACATTGACTGCAGGGTGGCAATTGATGCATACTCCTGTAATAGCCTGCTTGGTCGCTGCCGTATTATTCACATTTGTAGCATTGGTATTTCCCAGGTTATCCACGGTGTGTGTGCCCAGGGTATACACAGTCCCTGAAGTCAGGTTCGTTGCATTGTAGTACCGCACTCCTTTTGAAACATTTATCTGGAATATGCCGTCAAGGTATATCATCACCTTTTCGAAATCAGCATCACCTGGATCATTCCATGTCCAGTTGATGTAAGTCGGTGCATAGCTTGTGTTCATCAGGTTAGCAACGCTTGCAGGAGGAGTGGTGTCATATATTGTCTTATTAGCGGTCTTATTATCTGCACCGCTGATTGTGACCATTAAATAGCCTGTATTGAATCCTGTCTTTGAGACGCTGAAGTTGTAGGTGCCGTCGAGTACGCCGGTTATCAAATAATATCCAGAAGCTGTAGTTGTGTTCTGGTAGCTGCCATTCTTCACCAGAACTCCTCCAAGCCCTGCTACATCGTTATTGAATACATAACCGCTTAGCTGATAGGTGGGTATTGCATTCACAGTCCAATTCCATTTCCTTGTGACCGAATCTATGCCATCGGTTGCGCTTGCAGTTACATTATATGATCCGATACCTGCTGTATAGTTCGTATAACTTGTCGCTACCACACTTGAATTGGTCTGGACTGCTGAACCGTTAATGTACCAGGTAACGGTAGCAGTTCTGTTAAGATTTGTTACAAATGTTAGCGCTGTGCCCGCTGTTGTAGCAGGATCACTGACAGGGGTTGATGAGGTGATTGTTAATGGCGCATTAATGACTGTTACGGTTATCACTTTAGTATCAACTCCGCTGAAGTTATCGCTTGAATTGAATTCCCAGACATAATTTCCCGCATCTGTGTAGCCCGGTGTCCAGGAATATACGCCTGTTGCCGGATCCAATGTTCCCTTTGTTGCATTCGTCCTGTAAATTATTGTGTCTGAATCAGCATCTGTGGCTGAGACCGTGAATGTTAACAGATTGCCTTCTGATACGACTTTATTACCTACTGGAGACTGCACTGGTAAATTGTTGGGTATGGTGACGTTGAACCAGACCCTGGTCTGATTCACATTGCCATAGGTATCCACCGTCTGGGCGCTGATATTCTGAATGTAATGTTGAAGACTGGTAAGATTAAGATAATTTGCAGGTGCACTGACATTCTGCAAAGTAGTGCCATTATTGTACCTGAACCACGTATAATTGAAGTCCAGATCTCCGGGATTGACCCATGTGTTATTTATGAAGAAGTTGCCTGTTGTTGTAGCTGGATTAGTTACCGACGCAGCATCCGCTATATTGAGTATCGTCTTGTTGGCGTTCGTGACATACGCACCGCTGACTGTAACTACCAAATAACCTGTATTGAATCCTGGCTTTGAGTAGCTGAAGTTGTATGTGCCATTAAGAAGACCTGATATCAAATAGTAGCCTGATGCAATTGTGGTCATTTGATGGGTCACGTTCTGTACCAGAACACCACCTGATCCGACGCCGTAATTATCAAACACATAGCCGCTTACCTGATAGGTGGGTATTGCACTCACAGTCCAATTCCATTTCCTTGAGACCGAATCTATGCCATCGGTTGCACTTGCAGTAACGTTATATGATCCCACACCTGCTGTATAATTTGTATAACTTGCTGTTGTTACACTTGAATTGGTCTGGACTGCTGAACCGTTGATGTACCAGGTAACGGTAGCAGTTCTGTTGAGATTTGTTACAAATGTTAGCGCTGTGCCCGCTGTTGTAGTAGGATCACTGACAGGGGTTGATGAGGTGATTGTTAATGGCGCATTAATGACTGTTACGGTTATCACTTTAGTATCAACTCCGCTGAAATTATCGCTTGAGTTGAATTCC
>JBAZOY010000169.1:0-2954 GCA_041648505.1 Syntrophales bacterium
TACAACAGTAGCAGCTACAGAATCAACTCCTCCGACAGTTTCTTCAACCTCTCCGACTCATGCCAGCGCTCAGACGGGCGTTGCCATAACTGTCGCTCCAACTATTACCTTTAGTGAAGCGATTGCTCCAGCCACGGTTACCGCTACCTCAGTCTATATCTCTACTAGCGCCACTGATAACACTGGAATTGTTACTGCCAGCGTTGCTATGGCTAACGGAAACA
Source organism: Syntrophales bacterium (assembly GCA_041648505.1). Lineage (GTDB taxonomy): Bacteria > Desulfobacterota > Syntrophia > Syntrophales > CG2-30-49-12 > JBAZOY01. The sequence goes on from JBAZOY010000169.1 coordinate 225, forward strand.
CCCGAGTGGTCATAACTCCAACTTCCAGTTTGGCTTATAATACCGCTTATTACTTACACGTAACCACAGCCGTAACCGATGCCAACAGCAATGCTATTGCCGCTCAATTCAACGGATCATTTAGCTTTACAACAATTGCCAGCGGAGCGCCGGTAATTACAAGTGTCGCTCCAAGTGGCATAACTAACGTAGTTGCGACGATTACTTGGACTACGGATGTAACTTCTACTGCCAACATAGTTGAATATGGTCTTACCACTGGATTGGGAACTAACAGTGCGGCGGATGTGAACAATACCGCACATAGTGTTGCTTTATCAAGTTTGACTGCTGATAGAATTTACTATTATCGAGTTAAATCAACAGCTGGCGGTTCTGTCACATATTCAGATATCTTGAGCTTTACTACCTCGGCGGACACCACAAATATTGCAGTAGACGGCATAACAATGATAAAAAGTTATGCTACAGCCGATGCTACTTATGCTAATGGCTGGAAATGGGCGGTAAACATTTCGGTTTGGAATACAGCCGAAACCAACTTCAAACTTAAATTGACTGATTTTGCTTCGGGATCTAATACAATTGCAATCTCTGGAAATGTCCGAGTTGGTTTGACCAACGAAGCTACTGGCGCATCAGATGCGACTATTGAAGCGGCAACGGAGGCCATCGGTAATGCTTTTACCGACCAAGCAACAGCTTTGACATTGGTTGATAGCGATCCAAACAAGGGAGGAATTCAAGATACGGTTTATCTCTATGTTCAGGTTCCTGTTAGTTCGGCTGGCGGGTCTTACACTTCAAGTTACGGAATTCAAACTCTTTAATAACTAATAATTTAAAGTAAAATTATGACAAAAAAATTATTAGCCATTGGACTGCTCCTCCTTGTCGCTGGATTTGCGAATTTCGCAAATAATACTATTGCTTCAACAGCCGAAGGAAATCTGTCAACAGTGGTTCAAACAGGTCTGGAGGGGGTTATGAAAGCGGCACCGACAGTTTCACCTGCAGCCGGGAGTTATACTTCTACTCAGAGTGTATCTTTGACTGCTTCCGGCGCCAGCAAGATTTGCTATACTACTAACGGTTCAACGACACCATCTTGCGCCACTTCAACTACTTGTACCGCAGGTACGGTCTTGGCTAATGGCGGTACGGTTTCGGTGGCTTCAACCACTACCATTAAAAGTGCCGCTTGTTATACCGATGCCTCCACGGGTCCGGTCGTGACTAGCGCTTATACTATTTCTTCTGGTGGTGGAGGAGGCGGCGGTGGAACATATGTTCCACCCGCAGATACGACTCCACCAAGCGCTACTTCGGTTAGTATTAATGCCGGAGCAGCGACTGCTTCTTCACTTTCTGCTACTTTGACTCTGGCTGCCACAGATGCTACGCAAATGCTTGTCTCCAATGATGCCGGTTTTGCCGGAGCATCTTGGGAGACATATGCTACTAGTAAGTCTTGGACGCTTATATCGGGAGACGGAGTAAAGACGGTCTATGCGAAGTTCCGAGATGCTGCCTTGAATATGTCAACGGCTGTCTCTGACACCATAACTGTTTCTGGAAGTGTTACAGTAGCACCTGTTGTGACTACTCCTGCGCCTACCCAAGGGTGCTCTGGTGATAATCAATACAACACCTTAACCGGAGCGCTTTGCGTCAATAATGCAGGTGCTGAAATCCCGGGATGTGGGAACAGCACCTCTGGATTTAGCACGGCCTCAGGTTTATCTTGCGCTGGAAATCGTGTAACCACTACTACAACTCCCACAACTCCCACAACTCCTTCAACAAGTTCAGGACCTTCGGCTTACAACTTCGGTACCACGACTCTCAAGAATGGGAGCAAGGGTGAAGCTGTTGAAGAGTTGCAGAGGTTCTTGAATGCTGAATTGAATCTTGGTTTAATAATTGATGGTTCGCTGGGCCCGAAGACAATTGCCGTCATTAAGAAATGGCAAAAGGATAACGGCCTGGTAGCTGATGGTCTCATCGGAGCGAAAACAAAAGAAATGATGAACGCTTCGGTTACAACCACCACGACGACGACAGCACCAACCACCACAACTTCAGGAACTGTTTTGTTTACAAGTGCTCTTAGGCAAGGTTCGCGTGGGAATGAAGTAACTAGATTGCAGGAATTCTTGAGAGACCAGGGATTCTTCACTGCCGTGGCCAATGGTAATTTTGGTCCAGTAACCAAGGCGGCTCTCCAGGCTTTCCAGGAAGCCAATGGGTTGACTGCTGATGGCGCATTGGGTCCGAAGACAAGAGCTAAGGTCAACGCTATGTTGTAATTATAAATAATTCTAAACAAAAACCACCCAAAAGGGTGGTTTTTGTTTTACCCCTACCCAGCCTCCCCCTACGTAGGGGGAGGAGGAAAGGAGGGGGTATCTTCGCAAGGACGGTTCTTGCGCAAATTTTGCTACTGTGGATAACTCAAGGAATATATCTTTGACAATATTTTTTGTGGTATAATAAAAGCAAGTATGAACTTTAATAAGAAAGTTTTTCGATGCTAAATATTATTATTAATAGTTAAATAATTTCTATGAAAAAAAATATTGGGGTTTTCTCGTTTATCGTTTCTGTGTTGTTGATAGTCGCGGGATTTTTAGTGACTGCTCCTTTGGTACAGGCAGCAGCTAGTACAATTACCGAGGCAGGAGATATTCCATCAGAACTTTTAGCTAGTGCGGAAGTGAAAGCCAAAGC
>JBAZOY010000170.1:0-2927 GCA_041648505.1 Syntrophales bacterium
ACGAGACTTACTGTCGGTGGAATAACAACTACTGCTGCGCCTGTTGTAAAGCTCCATACATAGTTGAGTACAAGAGCATTGCCTGCTAGGTCCTTAGCTCCGGTTGTAATCGTAGCTGTGTATACGGTGGTTGCCAAGAGATTGCTTGACGGTACAAAAGTGGCAATAGAACCAGAGTAGGAGACAAAGCCTGCTACTGAGGTTATACCTTGCTTCAAGGTAAATGTTGCTGTAGTAATAGTTGAAGCATCCATTGTTTTACTAAAGGTTGCGGCTATTTTCTGATTCAAAGCCACACCCGTTGCAAGATCAAGTGGATCTGTGAGACTTACTGTTGGTGGAGTGACGACCACTGCTGCGCCTGTAGTAAAACTCCATACATAGTTGGTTGCAAGAGCATTGCCCGCAAGATCCTTAGCCCCGGTTGTAATCGTGACAGTGTATACGGTAGTTGCTAATAGATTATTTGCCGGTGCAAAAATTGCAGTTGTTCCGGAGTAAGAAACAAATCCGGAAACTGACGTTGTCCCTTGCATTAAGCTATATGTCGATGTTTGAATAGTTGAAGCATCCATTGTCTTACTAAAAGTGGCGGCAATTTTCTGATTCAAAGCCACACCCGTTGCAAGATTAAGAGGATCTGTGAGACTTACTGTTGGTGGAGTGACGACCACTGCTACGCCTGTAGTAAAACTCCATACATAGTCGATTGCCAGAGCATTGCCTGCAAGATCCTTAGCTCCGGTTGTAATCGTGACAGTGTATACGGTAGTTGCTAATAGATTATTTGCCGGTGCAAAAATTGCTGTTGTGCCTGAGTAGGAGACAAAGCCTGAAACTGACGTTGTACCTTGTTTCAAGATAAATGTTGACGTAGTAATAGTTGAAGCATCCATTGTCTTACTAAAGGTTGCGGCTATTTTCTGATTCAAAGCCACACCCGTTGCAAGATTAAGAGGATCTGTTAGGCTTACTGTTGGTGGAGTAATAATCACTGCTACGCCTGTTGTAAAGCTCCAATGATAGTTGATTGCAAGAGCATTGCCCGCTAAATCCTTTGCCCCGGTCGTAATTGTTGCAGAATAAACAGTATTTGGTAAAAGGTAGATATATGGTGCAAAAATTGCTGTTGTACCTGAGTAGGAGACAAAACCTGCAATAGGTGTTGTTCCTTGCTTTAAGGTAAATATTGCTGTAGTAATAGTTGAAGCATCCATTGTCTTACTAAAAGTGGCGGCTATTTTTTGATTTAAAGCCACACCTGTTGCAGCGTTAAGAGGATCTGTGAGACTTACAGTTGGTGGAGTGACGACCACTAATGCACCTGTTGTAAAACTCCAATCATAATTATTTGCCAGAGCATTTTCTGCTAGATCCTTCGCTCCGGTTGTAATTGTGGCTGAATATATAGTATTTGGTAAGAGGTTGCTTGCCGGTGCAAAAATTGCGGTTGTACCGGAGTATGAGACAAAGCCTGAAACAGGTGTTGTACCTTGCTTCAAGGTAAATGTTGCTGAAGTAAAAGTCGAGGCATCCATCGTCTTACTAAACGTTGCGGCTATTTTCTGATTCAAAGCCACACCCGTTGCAAGGTTAAGAGGATCTGTGAGACTTACTGTTGGTGGAGTGATGACAACTCCTATACCTGATGTAAAGCTCCATACATAGTTATTTACAAGAGCATTGCCTGCCAAATCCTTTGCTCCGGTTGTAATCGTTGCTGTATATGCGGTATTTGGGAAGAGATTGACATCCGGCTTAAAAATTGCGGTTATACCGGAATAGGAGACAAAGCCTGAAACCGGCGTTGTGCCTTGCAATAAAGTAAATGTCGATGCGGTAATAGTTGAAGCATCCATTGCCACACTGAAAGTTGCGGCAATTTTCTGGTTGATAGGCACACCTGTTGCGCCATTAAGAGGATCTGTCAGACTTACGGTTGGGGGAGTGATGGCCGCGGCTGCGCCGGTTGTATAGCTCCAAACATAGTTGGTTGCCATTGCGCTTCCAGCAACATTCTTAGCCATTGTAGTAATCGTAGCAATATAAACGGTATTAGGCGCAAGATTACTTGATGGTGCAAATGTCGCCGATGTGCCTACATAAGACACAGTACCTGATACAAATGATGATCCTTGCATCAGGGTAAATGATGCGGTAGTAATCGTTGCAGAATCCATCGCCTCACTAAATGTTGCGGTGATCATCTGATTGAAAGGTACAGCTACTGCGTTATTAGCAGGATTTGTTGAACTCACTGTTGGTGTAGTGATGGGCGGAGGAGAATTGAGTCCGATCCTTTCGTCGCAACCGGTCATGATCAAGACCAGTAGCAGTGGGGTTAACCACATCTTCAAATTGATTTTCATTTTGTTCATAATAAATTAACTCCTTTGTTAAATTAGTTTTCGTTATTTACTTGTTACCAACTTACCTAGATATAGGGCGTTTGTAAATCAGGCAAAAGGATGAAAAAGGAACTACATCTTTAGGATGATACAGCCTTGAGTTGAAGCCGTTATTCCTTAGAGAAATTAATTGTAGATTAACCATTTGAATACCTTTATAAGACTTTTTTATGTGTTGCTTCGAGTAAAATAATTGACTACTTCCAAACTCAATTGCAATGCCTTTTTCTCCTTATTATACTTAAACAATAATTGATCGCAACGCTGTGATACTAGAATCTCTATATTAATGACAATTGTGTGAGGAGTGTTTTTGGGAGTCGGGAATAGTATTGACTCACTCACATTACGCAAAGAGTCTTAATTGTAATCTTAATCCTACTCTTAATCGGATTAAAAATTGAGTAAGATTACGATTACGAGCAAGATTAAGAATTTCATGCGTAACAATACTGACTCACTAATGATAACTTTCATTGCTACGATCTAAGGTTGGATGCGGATTGACGTAAATTGTGT
>JBAZOY010000171.1:0-2897 GCA_041648505.1 Syntrophales bacterium
AACTCATTTTGTTAGCCAACAAAATGAGTGAATGGGTCGCATTTTTAAAATAATTTATCAATATTTTATACTATAGCAATAATTATTGCACTAACCCAAAAACCCCCTTTCGGGGGTTTTTGAATTGGTCGGTTCTACGCTACCGACAAACTCCAATCAGTCAATACTAGTCAAACTATTAACTTGAGATGCCCGTTATACTCTGGCCAGCAATTGGCAAAGCAATCTCCGGACTCACTGAAGTAATAGAAGTCACCACGCTGTCCGACCAACTTGAAACGCTCTGAAGCAATACCTGATACGATCCAGTGCCGGCCGTCACAGAAGCGATATTTGCCGGAGCGCTGTAAATCTTAACAAGCAATGTCCTTGATGTACCAATCGGAACCGTCCAACCACTAGTAGAACTACTCACGTTGAATGTCGCCGCAGTAGTAGATGCTACTGAAGAAGTGGCCAACAAGGTGGCAGGCGCTAATTCATCATAAAGACCCAACACTATTGTAGTGCTGGCCTGAATAAGCGTACCGGCTTGGGAAAGCGTTATGGTTTTTACAATCGCGTCATAACCAGATCCAGCGGCAAAGCTGAATTTAGCTACGGTCTGTCCAGTGCCGCCCGAGATTGAAGTCGGAGCAGTAAAAGCAGATCCTTGCGCAACACCCAGAGTAGTCCTGTAGACGGTCTGGTTGTTCGTGTTGTACGTAAGAGTACTCGTTGAAACGGCTATTGAAGTAGTCGTTGCGCCAGCCGCATTGTTGTAGGTGTAGTTATACAATCTGTATGCGTGTACCGCGCCAGATGAAGCTGACGGATAAGCGCTCGTATCAACAACCACGCTCAATGTCTTGTATGAGCTTGCCGGGATAGTTAATCCAGCCAACGGAAAAGCGATGACGCTGTCAGCGCCCTCTGCTCCTGTAGCCAGTTGAATTAGCCCATCCATCAATTTGTAGTTGGCAAATGACCTGTCAGATGAAGTTGTTACTCCCGCGCTGGTTGTAATGTCGTACACCTGAACATTAGTCAAGATAACGCTACCATTGTTGTTGGTAGCAAATCTGAACTTACCCATTGGGACGCTATTAACTCCCATACCGACAAACGCGGCGTTCGCAGTCGCGGCATCAACAGTTCCAGTCAAGGTTCCGCCAGTTGTGACAGTGACGGTCTGACCGGTTACGCCGGTGATGGAAACCGAGTTTCCAACATTGTTGGTGGCGTTAACCGATGTCAAAGTAACCATCGATGAACTGTTCGCAGTCGCGCTGTTGGAAATGTTCGCGTAAACATCAACAACCGCGGTCGCGCCCGGACTAATCGCCACGTTTGAAGCGGCGTTAAAGGTGTACGGCTGATTAGCCGTAACAGTCGGTTGCGCGTTTCCTGCCTGAACGCCGTTAACCTTAACAGTCAAAGCCGTTATCCAACCGGCAATAGTTGAACTGTTAACAATCGTTGCAGTGATGCCAGTCAAATTGACGCTGTTAATCTGTCCAGCAGTCATATTAAACGACGCGATTCTTGCCTGGCTTGCTCCGGCTGTAACAATCGGAGTTCCCAAAGAGTAGTTTAAAGACGCCGCTAACTGGGTGCCTGACGTCAAAACTGCCAATGAGTAACCGCTTACCGAAGAAACCGTTACTGACGCATAACTGGTGTAGCTCTGCGCTGTTCCTCCAGTAAGAGTTATCAAGTAAGAGCCGGCAGCAGCCGAGCTAATATCCGCGTAAACAGTCAAGGTTCTGGTCTTGTTAGCAGAAATAATGTAGTTTAACGATCCAGAACCAGCGTAAAATGGCGAGGCTCCAGTAGTCAAAGTGGTTCCTAATTGAACTCCTTCATCATCTACAATTCTAACGTTTGTAAGGTCAGCCGCCGTGCCGGTAATAGTAAAGTTCAATTGCTGAATCTTGATACTGTCTCCGGAAGCCAATAAGTCCAACTTAGCCAATGGCTGGTTGGTGTTTCCGGCAACAACGTTGGTTGCAGGAGAAGCGGCGTTCCTTGACATAACCAATCCGCCGTTCGCGATTGTCGCGTTGTAGAAGTAAACCGGGAAACTCCCTAAAGCTGTTGCTAAGGTTGCTCCGATTCCTACGCTGTAAGTCGCGTCTGTCGCGTTTACATCAGCAGCTTGCTGAATGGAAAATTGGAAAGTTCTGTTTACTCCGCCTGTTATGTCAGCATAAATTTGCAACACAACGGTTTGTCCTGACGACAAAGACAACGGAGCGCTTGACATATCAAATGTTAAAACATTGTCAGAACCAAGCTGGGCGATTGTAGCGCCGACTTGAGTTCCGCCATTCATCAACTTGATATTTTGCAAGAAGCTCGGGGTAACGCTTCCGACATTTAACAATCGGACGCTGTTAATCTTAACCGGCTGGTTTCCAGCTTGCGCTGTAACTTGGCCAACCAAATAATTTGTCTGGCCCGCGTTTACAGAAACGGTTGAGCTGGCCGCGCTGGAAAGAGTCAATGTGGCAAGGTTAGAAACGCTTACCAAAGCATACTGACTGCCGCTTACCGGGAAATTCCCAGAAACGGTTCCAGTGCCGCTAAGTGTTACGTCGCCAGATGCAACGCCAAACGACATTACGTGGCTGGCGCTTGAAGTAGCGGTGGTTGCGTCTAAAGTAACAGTAATGGTCTTGGTTGTACCGGCAGGAACGGTGAAGAGGCCGTTGGCATTGTTAAAGTTAATTTTGCCAAGAGAAATACCCAAGTTAGTAGCTAACCTGGTGACTCCGTCGTAAAGATACATATTATTGATATCCGCATCTTGCGACAAACCGCTTCTCGTTACTTTTACACCGGTAACCGTAACCGCAGCTGATCCGGCAGAGAAATTAAGTTTCAAAACCGGAGTATTTACAGCGCCGATAGCCAAA
>JBAZOY010000172.1:0-2869 GCA_041648505.1 Syntrophales bacterium
GCTATTTTTAAGAACAGCAGATAGGTGAGCTGTTCTAAATAATCTCCATAACCTACGCCTACATCCCGCAGCGGATTGCAGAATGACCATACTTTGCTTACTATGCTCGAAGTGTTATTACTCATTTTTTCTTTTTCTTTTTTTCTGTTTTAGGCGGCAAAAGTTTTTTTACTGCTTTATCGAAATCGCTTTCAATAGTAGTTAGTTGATTCGTATTATACTTTTCATATTCTTTTTCTGCTTTTTCTATGGCTAACTGATGTGAAATTTTTCCTGCATGGTCTAAAATATTCCGGTCGTTCAGTTTTAGAAATCCATTTAGTTTTTCAATCCAATCTTTCATATACATAGTGATTCTTCGCATGGCTTGCCCTTCGGCAAAAATTAAATATTGTTCAACCAGATTATTTAGTGCGGAAAGTTCATCTTCAGCTAAATAATTTTTTGCGATAGCCACATCTTGTTTTCGTGGTTTGGTTCCTCTCCAGTTGGTTAAGCCCATGTTTGGTTTGCTGCTGTCGGCTCGTTGCTCAATTATTTCTGCTGCGGTTTTTCCGGTAATAGCCCAGTGCATTTTATTTTGAACCGTTTGAAAAAACAAAATACTTGCATCGTGCGTCGGATCGTAATCAGCGCTGGTAGCATAGATGTCGGTTATCTTTTGATAGAATCGCCTTTCTGATGTCCGTATATCCTGAATGCGTTTAAGTAATTCTTCAAAATAATCAAAAGGTAAATCCGGATTTTTCAAACGTTCATCATCCAGCACAAAACCTTTTACAATGTATTCTTTGATATGCTGTGTTGCCCATTGGCGGAAGCGGGTAGCTACGCTTGACTTTATCCTGTATCCAACAGATATTATCATATCCAGATTATAGAATTTGGTGCGGTAATTTTTTCCGTCAGCGGCAGTTATTAAGAAATCCTTAATAACTGAATTTGCGTTTAATTCACCTTCGGAAATAATATTGCCAATGTGCATATTGATGTTTGGAATGGTAGTTTGAAACAACTCCGCCATTTGCTTTTGAGTAAGCCAAACCGTCTCATTTAACAAACGGACTTCTAATTTTGTTTTCCCCTTTTCGGTAGTATATATTATTATCTGCGATTTATTTTCCATTTGCTGTTTTCCTTTTTTCGCTCACTTCCTGAACAACCAACTTTCCTTCAAACGCCTTTTTCAAAATGCTTTGCCTTAATGTTTCAATTGTCTGAACTATGATTTATTTGATTTTTATGATTAACATGATTTTTTATTAATTGACCGCTAAATGCCTTTTGTAAAATTGATTGACGCAACGTCTCGCTTTTTTGCAAAGCATCTTTTATGGTTTCTTCTATTTTATCGCATACGGTGAGTTTGCTTTCTAATTCATTAACGATGAGTTGTTGTTCTTTGAGTGGTGGAAATGGAATTGGATAATTTTCAATGAATTGCTTCGGAACTCTTCGTAAACCAACTGCACCAGTCATTTCGTTTGCGGCTTCATTTCTAAATTTATCTTGAACAACGAAATAGAAAACATATTTGCTTAAAATATTTTCTGTTGCTCTTAGTACATGAAATTCAGAAGAACCAAAGCCGATTTTATTTTTCAAATTATTTACTACGGTGATTTTCCCATTTTCCATGCAAGGTGTAACCTTTGCAAAAATCACATCATTATTAATAAACGGAGTGTAACCTTTTTTAACTTCACCATATTTTCTTGTTTCAGTTAAATGAAATTTACCGACAACTTCTTCAACTAATTTCATTGGCAAAAATTGAATTTCTAAATCATCTGATATATTATCTCTGTTAGGAATTTTAGGATTGATTTCAGTAACATCTCCCAACTTCATCCATTTCCACCCCTTCGGCAAATTGTCCGAACCTTGATTTTTGTGATTATTGTGATTGCCTTGATTATTTTTTAACTTCCTTTCCAAATCATGTTCATCACATAAATCAGATGAATCATAGTTCAGACAAGTGAGTTTCCCTTCAAACGCCGCCTTCAATAAACTTTGGCGGTAAACTTTTAATTGCTGTTGTGCGGTTTGCAGTTGTTGTGTACCATTTTCTAAATCGCTGAGCAGTTCTTCTATTTTTGAAACGATGGCTTGTTGTTCAATGAGTGGTGGGAGTGGAATTTCTTCTTTTTCCAAAAATTGAAAATGTCTTGCATAACCTTTGTCAGGAATTTTTACGGTGTGGATTAGGTAGAAAAAAAACTTTGGGTCGTAAATTGAATGTGGCTTTAAAACCTTTACTCCGTCAGCGCCAGCAATAAATTTGAAGTTGATGAATTTTTTAACTTTCGTATGATCTCCGAAAATTATATATGGCGGTTCAGTTGGGACAAGTAATTTTTCATCATTAAAATAACCACCGATTAAATCTTGACCTTGGTCAACTACAGGGAACTTCCCTTCTGGTAAATAATCTTTCTGTTTTATTTTAATTCCGTTCAAAGAAATTTTATCGCATACTTCTCCCAACTTTTTTACTTGCCAATGCTTAGGTATGTTGTTTTCTTTACTCATTCTGCCGCTAATTATCCGAACTATGATTTGTTTGATTTTTGTGATTGTCGTGATTTAATTTAGTTATTTCTTTCATAATAATCATAGTAATCACAAAAATCACAGTTCAGACATTTTATGCGGTTCATCAAATTAATCATAGTAATCATAGTTCAGACGGTTTATATTTTTTATTTTCTAAACGATGAAATTCGAGCTTAGTATTTCCGAAATTGATAAGCAAGCCAATTTCCAAATTGTAGGCTTCAAGGTAATTTATAGCTTGCGCCAAATGTACCGGTTCAGTTTTTATAAGAGCTTTTAATTCAACGCTAATTTTCTCTTCAACCAGAAA
>JBAZOY010000173.1:0-2852 GCA_041648505.1 Syntrophales bacterium
TGAATCGTTTGGCAATGAATATTTGTAAGGCGTTATCAAGTTTTGGGACAAAATATCCTTTTTCAGTAAGAAGTTTTTATATCGCAGCATAATTGGAACAGGGCTTTTTCAACAGCCCCGCTGTCCCTATTTACCTGCCCTATTTACCTGCGCAGCCAGCCGCGAGGTCTTTGGTGAATTCACCAAAGACCAATTTAGGGGATACTATCCTGCCTTACATGAAAGATTTTCCGCAGCAACTGCCGGGGCCCGCACAACCGGCATCTGCCGGACGGGAACCACAACAGGCAGTATCACCCGGCCCGGGTAACCTGGACAGGGAGTTACCGGAAAAGGATGAAGGAACGGACATCTTTTTTTCAAGATTCATGCTGCCACATTCTCTACACTTGGGCTGGTCATCCGAAGAGACAATAAGTATTTCACTATTTTTACCACAATCCATGCACAGGTAATCAAATATAGGCATGGCTACCCTCCTGTTCGATTCTTTCTTCCGTTATTGGATATATGTATATGCTGAAAGAGATTAAGACAATAGACCTTTAATGGTTCTAAGGTTCTTCAGCATTTCTTCAGTATCATTTACACCGGGCCTTAAAGGCAGTTGCGGCATTAAACCCATGCCCTCACTGGCTTCGTGAAATTTTTCTTTGGACAGGGCACTCGCAACGGCGCAATTGATCATGGGATTTAATGAAATCAATCGGGTCGCAAACTCAAGGCCGGTCATATCACCAAGATGTTCGTCCGATATGGCGAGGTCTATGGCAGTCTTTGAAGCGATATCCACGGCCTTTGCGCCGCTATCAGCCCAGTTCAGTTCGACATCATCATAAGCATCCAATGCCCTGGCCATATCGGCGAAAGATTTTTTATCAGGGCTGATCAATAACAAGCTTAACATCGCATACTCCTCATTATCTGTTGGCTCTTCGTGCCAAAGGTTCTATATATACCGCGAAAAATATGACATGCCCTGTACTTTTTCCCCTACCAGTGTCCTTCCACATTGGCCTTGTCGGCTAAAGGCAATTGGCCATTCAGATAAGCAGTGACGGCTTCTTTTACGGTGCCTTCGGCATTATTGGCCACATTTATCTCGGCAGCCTGTAAAGTCTTGAAGGCGTTGGGCCCGCAAAATCCCGTGAGCAATATTCCCGCGCCCTTTTCGCTTACAGCGCACGCTGCCTGAATTCCGGCTCCCTTCAGAGCATTTGCATTTTCCTTGTTATCCACAACCTCAAAATCAAATGTTTCTGAATCCACAACAAGAATATAGGCCGCCCTGCCGAAACGGGGATCGACCTGGGAATCCAGATCGGTCCCTTGAGATGTAACCGCGATTTTCATCATATACCTCGTTTATTTTTGTACATCATGGCATATAGCCCGGCAAGGCCAAACTAATGCCCACCCCCGCCACAAACCTGATTCTCATCTATAAGGGGTAACTTTCCTTCGATCAGGTCTGCAACAACCGGCCTGATTTCCTGGCGGGTGGGATCGTAGTACACGTCAATACCTGCTTGCTTGAAACCCATGAGTGGTCTTAGCCCAATACCCCCGACAATCAGGGCATTTACCTTGTTTGTCGAAAGGATATTTACGGGAACCATACACCCTCCCTGGACATGTGCCTGGGTTTGTATTGTAGTGACTTCTGCAATTTCCCCGTTCTTGACATCCACCAGGGTAAACACATCACAATGACCGAAATGGCCCGATCTCTGGCCGTCCAGGCCGCCAGCTTCCACGGACGGGATCGCTATTCTTCCATCTTTCATTTCAACTATCCTCCTTATTCTAACTGTTCCGTTTCATAAATATTATAGAACTCCTTACCTACAGAACAAGCTCGAGTTCATAGACTTTGCTTTAAAATGTTTTTGAGATCACAACGGCTCCTAAATCGAAAATTTTATTTGCCGGCAATCATAAACAATAGCATCAGGAATGCTATCTGAATAAACCAGCCGATCGCACAAACCCCTACGGCACGCCAGGTGCTTGTGTAATCAAGGGCTTGCTTGACCGCAATGACCATAGCCACAAGCATCCAGATTGAAGCAACGAGAAAAACAATTTTTCTCAGTTCGGGAATAATACCTAATACGCGGATCAATCCAGGTGCACTGGAAAAGCCGATAGTGCGCAAAAGTTCCCCCATGTCCGCTTTAGTGTGGGGCTCGGGAAACCATCTGGTGCCGATAAAGTAGGTAAGAAAAGCCCAGATATACCAACTGGTCAGGGTGATAAGTGTTCCGATGAAAACTCCGGCAAGGCCTCCGCTGGCAATACTCCCTATTCCCGCAGCCACACCGGACAGAACCACAACCAACATGGCCTGCTGCATTGCCGTGGTATCCGCTTCAACCTCTTCATAGAGATTCGCATCCAGTTTGGCAGCTCGAATAATCCGATCTTTAAAAATGGTAAAACTGGTCATTTCCCCTCCTTTTAGTGAGCACGTCAATTAAAGCGCTTAAACATTATTCAATACTGCCTGGAAATAGCAGTGCTGAGGAACGAAGTGCGAATGTAAGTTCCTGTGCTGAGTATTTACCCTTAAATTATACTCCAATATACTTCCCGGACAAAACTAACGGCATCCACAAAACATGAAACGCTAAAAACAATAAATACCAAAACCTGTCAGCTTCAAGACAATGTACAGCAAAGATGCAAAGATTACAACCTGTTATCTATTGGCGAATTGCCTCACATTAAATGTTACCCAAAGGGTGACTAAAAAGAGATCGTTGACTCATAAATAGGTGTTACCGAACACCGGCTCCAAAAAGGAGGATTATTCATGAGTCCACGATCGAAAAAAGAGTACACTGAGGCAG
>JBAZOY010000174.1:0-2816 GCA_041648505.1 Syntrophales bacterium
CACTATCACTGGCGCAGATGCCACCATGGAATACAGTGTCGACAACGGTACAACTTGGACAGATGCAGCTCCTGCTGATCTAACAGGTGACTTAACCGTCCTGGTTCGTGTGAAAGCTAACGCTGAGAATGGCGAACTGGCCAGCGAAGCAGCAACGCTAACGTTTACTGTTAATGACACCACTGCACCGGCAATTGCTACTGCTGGTAACGTCGTTACTAACTACCAGACTTTAACTGTTGCCTTTACTGAGAAGGTTACTGGTACACCAACTGTAACTGTGAACGGAACTGCCGTTGATGCAGCAACTTTGACATTAGCTACCGATGGTATGAGTTTAGCTATTGCTAAGACAGCTGGCTATGCTGCTGGATCATACACAGTAGTAGTAAATGGATTATCCGATGTTGCTGGCAATGCCATGACTGCTAATGCACAGGTTATTATTGCCAAAGCAGCATCGTATGTTGCCGATTTCACATTTACAACAAATTCCTTGGATGCAACTGCGGGTAACCACAAAGTTTACTTTACAGCAATTGACCAATATACTCAAAACGTAACCGCATCCTTGGCCGGTACACTTGATGACAGTATAGTGGCTACTGGTACAATGGGTGAATTTCCTTTAGCAATTACTTATGCGCCGGCTGCAGCTAATAATGGGGAGAATTGGTTCACCATTACCGATAATCTTATAGCTGCTAAGACTGTTACGGTTACCTTGACCAATACAGTTAGTGGCACTACCTATACCAAGAGCCAGAGTTACACTGTAGCCGCCGCAGCGGCAGCTGTTCCAACCAGTATTTCAGCTATTACCCATGCCGTTGGTAATAATATTACGGTAGATGATGATAATCAGGTTGTTACTATTACAGTGCTGGATCAATATGGTAATCCGGTTGCTGCGGCTGATGCTGACGGTGTTAGATGGGTTACATCTAATAAAGCAGTTGTTGCCTTTAATGCAGATAATACTGCAAACTTTATGACGACCAATGATACTCTTACCTTCAATGTCGATGCCATAGCTCCGGGTACAGCTACCATAACTGTATTCCTTGCTGGTTCTACTACCGCTAACGCTACCTTAAACCTAACTGTTGCACAGTCTTCATTGACAACATTAACCTGGGGAGCCTGGGATCAGACCTTTAACCAGGAAGTATCCACTGCTACCCTGACTCCTAATGCAGGTGCAGTTATTACCGCAGCAGAACTACATTATGTAGTTGACACAGTTCCAGCCGGAGCAACCGTATCAGACATCTCTATCACCTTTGAGGATGGAACTGCTGCTAATTTAGGCAAGGTACTGGTAAAAGCTACCACTGCCCAGGCAGGTACCTACACGTTCAGAGTGTTTAAGGGCGCATCCATAACTGCTGCTGGTGCAGTTGTAACAGCTACAAAGACCCTTACAACTATAATTAATCCCGCAGTAGCCTCCATTACAATAGCAGATGCTACAGCCAATGAGCTGACTGCTGGAGTTGAAGTGAAAAAAGCTATCACATTTAAAAATGCCCATAATGAAACCGTTAGTGTCAATGCAGAAAGCATTACGGCAGCTTCTACCTCCAATATGGCGGTTGCAGCCTACGCAACTAATGATGCTGCTTTAACTCTAGGTGTGGGTGGAAGTGCAACGCCGGTGGCAAAACTTGGCTTTACTGGTACTGCAGCCGGGACTGACACTGTAACAATAGTAACCGGAGCTGTATCTAAATCCATAACCTTAACTACAGTTGCATCTGCAACCCTGACCAGCTTTGCGCTAAGTACGTCTAACGCTACTGTCATTATTGGTGATACTTATGACGTAGGTGATGCCACTGCTACTGACAATGTTATGATTGACGATGGTGGAAAAACAGTAGTTTTAATACCAATTACCTTCAGTGACCAATATGGCAATGCCATGAATGTCAATGCAAATGCCTTCGATATGGCAGTTACCGGTGCTGCTGATGCAACACGTCCTCAATTCAATCTGTATGGAGATAAAGCTGATGGAACTGCGGCACTGGCTGACGGTGCTGCAACAGCAGTCAAGTATGTTGGTCTCTATGCCGAAGCAGGCGACACAACTCAGTCAGTTACGCTGCAAATGAGAGATGAAGCAGACACAACCAATATTGGTACATCCAAAACGGTTACCGTAACTGTAAATGCTGCAAGAGCTCTAGCTTCAATATCTGTTGCACCGACTTCTGGAAATTCAGTTGTCAATATATCGGTAACATTTACTTTATCAGGTGTTGACCAGTATGGTGTAGCAGTTAACCTTGCTGATGCGAATACTCAGTTGCAAACATTAACCAACGTTGCCATTGGCAATAAAGCAGTTAATGCAACCGACGGCAACAAGTCTGACTTTACTCTAACTGCATCTGCAGCAGGTAGCTATACAGCTACAATATTCTACAGTGCAGACGGAACCCTGGATGCTGGCGAAAAGAGCACTACTGTAGCCTTAACTACAGGTACTTTAGCTAGTACGGTTGATCACATTGTAATCCAGCCAACTGTAACTGTTGCATCATCAGCAGCAGGTGCAAATGGAACTTACAATGCAAGCAACGCTAAAGTTGCATTGGATGGTGCCGACGCTGATCAGACCATAACCTTTACCATAAAAGCTTACGATGCCATCAATAACGAAGTTGCTATTTCTCAGACTGCAGATGTAGTCTACACAGTATTAACTAACTCCATAACCAGTGCTCCAACGATTACCTTTGCAGCCAATACAGCAACAGTTAATATGACAGTTAAGGCTTTCGATGCAGATGATTCCATTACTATTCAAG
>JBAZOY010000175.1:0-2807 GCA_041648505.1 Syntrophales bacterium
ATAACCGGCAAAGGCGGCAGGCCAGACTTGGCTATCTGTCTCCGGTTACTTTTGAGAAGCAATTTTACACATTGAAACAAGCGGCATGAAAAACAAATTAGTGTACACTATTGACGACAGGGGTCGGTGTTCAACTGTTGGGGATCGTTACCTGTTTTGTTTGGACCTTTACCACTACTTTCATCTTGTTCAAACTCATTCAAAAGACCATCGGGCTGAGGGTTTCAGAGGAAGAGGAACTGGAAGGTCTGGATATCGCCGAGCACGGCGGTAATGCTTACCCGGACTTTAATTAACCGTTAGCTCCCACGGTGCTAGGCTTGTCAACGGCAGCGGTTTCCGGGGAATCATGCTTTCAGAGAAGCACCGTAAAAGTGAGAAGTCTTGAACCAAAAACCGAAAAGACTTAATCGTTATTTAAATAATGGGAGATCAACATCGTGCTTGCGGCAATAAAGATATTGCCGGCAAACACGATAAACGCAAATTGTTGATGTCTTTAAAAATTGGATTTTACAAACAACTTTAGAAAGGAATTTACGACAATGAAGAAAAATATGATCAAACTGGCAGTTATTATTGGAATTTTACTGCTTGTTTTTGTTTCGGTGAACGTCTGGGCGGAAGAAGAGGAGAAACCGAGTGTCTCGGCTGACATTGCCGTTCTCAGCAAATACGTATGGCGCGGATACGAATTCAGTAAAAACAGTGCCGTGATTCAGCCTTCTATGACAATCGGTTACAAAGGCGCTGGCTTGAATCTGTGGGGCAATCTGGATACGAATGCTTACCAGGCAACCAATAGTGAAAGCTTTAACGAAACGGATATGACTTTGTCTTACGATAAAAGTTTTGGAATGGTTGGTCTGGGAGTGGGCTACATTTATTACGCACTGGACGGGATCGCTGATTCTCAGGAACTTTACCTTAGCGTAAGCTTAGACACACTTCTTTCCCCGTCACTGAAGGTCTACCGGGAAATCGCACACGAGTCGGCCTGGTATGCGTCTTTGGGCATTTCACATTCGTTTAAACTGCCAAAAGAGATAACGCTGGATCTGGCAGGATCGGTGGGATACTATTCTTACGACAACACCGACACTTATGCTGAAGTCGATGAAAATCTAACAATCACTACAAATAAATACAGCAGTATGCATGACGGGCTTGTTTCCGTGGGGTTGACCATACCAGTTGGGAAATATTTTACGGTGGTTCCCATGGTCGCCTATTCATTCCCCTTGACCAGCGATGCCGAAAACTTGATCCGATACACCAATGCATACAGCAATGATTCAGACTATATATTCGGCGGCGTCACCCTGAGCATGGCTTTTTAACCATCCGATCAGGTCAGGTCGCGCCCGGCGCGGTTATATGCCGTTCCTGGCCGGATTCATATCCGAGCTCACCAGACGCAGGGAGAACCGGCGTTAGGCAGTGACAAAGGTGTTTCTTGTGTTCTGGTGCAGCTTGTTTTAGAAAGTGCTCTCAAATTCAAGCAAGTGTAAGCTTATTTCTTCTTTTCTCTTTCCTTTGCTTCTACCACGCAGTAAATGCCGCCTTTCCTCAAGCCAGGTTTAAAACAGCCGTTGCAGGATATGCACTTTGCGCGGGAGGTGTCTCCCTGACTCCAGCGTCTCGCCAGGTTTGGTTCCCGAATGAAGGGACGAGATATAGAAATGTAATCAATTTCTTGATCCATAACAGCCTTTTCCGCCACCTCGTAACTTCTGAAGCCGTCAACCGACATCACCGGGCAGTTTATCGTTTTCTTGATTTCTCTGGCTAGGGAAAGATTATAAGCCTCCTGCTCCGGTTTATCAATTTTGATCCGCACCGGACCTTTGTCTCCCGATGCCGAAGTGCCGCTACTGACCTCAATAGCATCAATCCCCTCGCTATCTAAAATTTGGGCTGTATATAAAGCATCTTCCATACTCAAACCGCCTTCTACAAAGTCGGCACCGTTAAGCTTAATCATTACGGGAAAATCTTTGCCTACTTTTTGACGTACGGCATGATTGACTTCCATGAGAAACCGGCAGCGCTTCTCAATAATGCCGCCGTATTCATCGGTACGCGTGTTAGTCAGAGGAGAGAGGAACTGATTGATCAGATAGCCATGTGCGCCGTGAAGCTGGATGGCATCAAAACCGAAGGCTCTAGCCCGTCCGGCAGCATCGCCAAAGGCAGCCACAACCTCTGCGATATCTTTTTGAGACATTTCCTGCGGGACTTCCGGAAACTGGCCAACCCGTACTGCTGATGGAGCGAGAGGTTGACGGCCGGCAGTAACTGAATCGGTCTGACCGCCAGCATGAACTAATTGAATGCATATCTTTCCCTGCTGTTCATGTACCGCCTTGGTAAGGGCTTTCATCTCGGGGGTGAAATCATCAGTGTGAATACCCATCTTGCCACGGAGCTGTTTGCCTTCCGGCCTTACAAAGGTAAATCCCGTGATGATCAAACCCACACAGCCGCGAGCAAGGTCTCTATAACAATTTGCCAGTTTTTCAGTGGGCCGCCCATCTGCCTCGCACATTCCTTCCCATGTGGCTGATCGGACAAGGCGATTTCGCATGGTCATGCCGTTTATCGTTGTTTGGTCGAATAAGGTTGTCATATCAGTTCTCCTGGGAATTTATTTTTTTACAGTTAGCACATATGGGGATAATGGGGCTGTTGAAAAAGCCTTGAGTCATTGTATCATTGCAGCTCAGAGTTTCAAGAAAATAATATAAATGATTGATATTGCTTGACAATATTGCATGTTTGTGTTAGGATTTCTCCATCACTGTACA
>JBAZOY010000176.1:0-2699 GCA_041648505.1 Syntrophales bacterium
AATATAGTTTTTAGTAACGGGAGTAATCTCTTAGCCGGGATGACGAACGGCGCTTTAATTTCCACCGACAACGGCACAAACTGGAATTATACGAGTATAAATACTTCTTTTTCTGTTTGGTCTTTTGCTGTCTATGGGACCGATATTTTTGCAGGAACTACCGGCGGCTTTCTTCGCTCAACCGATAACGGCGCAACTTGGAATCCAGTTAATTCCGGAATGTCATTAGTTCAATCTTTTGCCACTATTGGAACGAATTTTTTTATAGGGACTGAGAGCGGCGGTGTTTACCTTTCCACTGATGGCGGGACGACCTGGGCTCAATTAAATTCCGGTTTAACAAATCTTACTGTTCGAGCAATTACCGCCAGCGGAACAAATTTATTTGCCGGAACTAACGGCAGCGGGATTTTCCTTTCTACTGACAATGGCACAAACTGGACTCCGATCAATACCGGATTAACAGCCCTTGATGTTCGAGGTTTTGCAGGAATAGGAAGTTATGTCTTTGCCGGAACAAGTGGTGGGGTTTTCCGTACCGGTGATAATGGTGCTAATTGGATTAACGTACGAAATGATGGGCTCATTCGAGGTCTTGCCGTTGCTTGTGGCACCGATCTTTTTGTCGGGCATTGGTATAACGGTGGTGGTGTAGCTCGTTCAGTTGATAATGGAACAACCTGGACAACTTACAATACCGGCTTAACTACTTCAACTGTTCCAACTCTTACTGTCAACGGATCAAATATTTTTGCAGGAACCTGGAACGGTGGAGTTTTCAGTTCGCCAACCAACTGTGCAACCATAGATAGCACGGGTTCAATTTGCGGAATTAAGTTCAACGACCTTAACGGAAACGGCATTCAAGATTCCGGCGAACTTGGACTTGCGAATTGGGTGATCAATCTTAAATTCCAAAATGCAGCAGGTTTCATAACATTAACAGATACAACGGATGCGAACGGAAATTATTGTTTCAACAATCTGCAGCCTGGCGGAACTTATACTGTTTTTGAAACTAACCAAAGCGGATGGACGCAAACATCTCCCCCATCTCCGGGAACATATACGATTCTTCTTACATCGGGAGAACACAGAGACTCGGTCAATTTTGGGAACAAACAGCTTCCTGTAGTCGGCTCTATTTGCGGAATTAAGTTCAATGACTTGAACGGAAATGGTGTACAAGATCCAGGAGAACTTGGACTTGCGAATTGGGTAATCAATTTGAAATTCCAAAATGCAGCAGGCTTTATAACAATAACGGATACAACAGACACCAACGGAAATTATTGTTTTAACGATTTGCAGCCCGGTGGAACTTACACTGTTTTTGAAACTAACCAAAGTGGATGGACGCAAACATCTCCCCCATCTCCCGGAACTTACACAATTCCTCTTACATCGGGAGAACACAGAGACTCGGTCAATTTTGGGAACAAATTGCTTCCTGTAGTCGGTTCTATTTGCGGAATTAAGTTCAATGACTTGAACGGAAATGGTGTACAAGATCCGGGAGAACTTGGACTTGCGAATTGGATAATAAATTTGAAGTACCAAAATGCAGCTGGCTTTATAACAATAACTGACACAACAGACGCAAATGGAAATTATTGTTTCAACGATATACAACCCGGCGGAACTTATACTGTTTTTGAAACAAACCAAAGCGGATGGACGCAAACATCTCCCCCATCTCCAGGAACTTACACGATTCTTCTTTCTTCTGGCGAACACAGAGATTCAATTAACTTCGGAAATCAACTTTCAACGGTCGGTAGTATTTGCGATTCACTCCATGCGACTGTAACTAAAAGTGTTATAGGAGATTGCTGCTGGAGTATAAGTCTCAACCAGCCATCCAATACAAGTGGAATAACCGGGATACAGTTTTGGCCGTTATCTCCAAACACTTTTGCACTGGGAAGTTCACAACTTGGAAGCAGCTATTCAATTGGATGGTTGTTTGCAACCAATACTATCAATCAATTTACGGTTAAAAGGTTAACTGGGAATGTCCCGGCAGGTCCACTCCCTAATTTCTTCAATTTCTGTATGAACAATTTATCAAGTCCTCAATATGTTGTTGTAAACTGGTTGAACGCTAACAACAATGTGGTTTGTTCCGACACCGTAACTTTAGATTGTGAAATTCCATGCGTAACCTTCAGCAAGGACACCGTTATTTGTAACACGAATGATTACACATTGCAATATTCTTTTACAAATAATGCGACGTATGCTGTAAACAAAATTGAAGTTGTACAAACTGTTCCAGCCGGAATAATTATTACACCGTCAACATTGATAATTCCTTCGGTCAATCCGGGACAAAGTTCTGGAGTGCTGACATTCAGCATCAGCGGTGCGCTACCAAATACAACAGTTGCGATACATTTCAGGTTCACCAGTTCAGATAGTTGCTGCTTCTGCACAGACATTTTATTTGTAACTACACCTTCATGTATGTGTGAAGAAGTGGGGGCTACTCTCAACGAAGATAGTGGGAACTGCAGTGATACGTTAAATATCTCAAATGGTTTTTCAGGAAATTATTTTACACAGATAAATTTAACGGCTTTACCAAGCGGTACGGTTTTCAGCAATTGGAATACAAATACTTCATCCAACTGGTATTCACTAAATACATTCGCAGCAAACAGCATTCATCTTATTAATATTGGAAACGGATTTATTCC
>JBAZOY010000177.1:0-2655 GCA_041648505.1 Syntrophales bacterium
AGCGCTTGTAGCCGCGGCGGCTAAGTTGGTTGGTGCGGCGGGAATCACAGACCCGGTTGTGGATGCGGCGATAGCGCCTGACATTGCGGAGACGCCGAGCACGTTATAGGAGCAGATACGATAGTAATATTGTATCCCGGGTGACACGGAAGTATCCGAATAAGTGGCGGTATTAGGTCCGATAGCAAAACTGGTGAGGCCGGTAGTAAACGCGGTATTCGTTGCGCGGTAGAGCAAGAAACCTGTTTCGTTGGTTGCGTTATCTACCCAGTTTAAAGTCAATTCGGTAATTGATACAACGGCGGCGTTAAGTCCCCCCGGTGCCGCAGGCGGACCGACTACGGCGGCAGGTACAATAACATTTAAAGTAGCTGAAGCCGCAGATACACCAAGCACATTCGTTGCTTTAATCCTGTAGTAGAAAGTAGCCCCAGGATAGATTGTGAAGTCGGAATAGGCGCGGAGGTTCGATGCTAAAGGAATAGTCACTACATTTAATAAGAAAGCCGGGTCAGATGTAGTTTCCAGGTTGAACCCTCCGAGGTTTGTCCCGTTATGCGTCCAGGCAAGGTTTATCTGTCCGCTGTTAATCAAGGTAGCGGTTAAGCCGGTAGGTGCCGCAGGAATTGCAGCGGGTGTTGTTGCAGGGGTCGTGGCGCTGGCGGTGTTAGATGCCGATGAAGGACCGGTGGCATTTACTGCAAATACGCGGTAGTAGTAAGTTGTATTTGCAACCACAGTTGCGTCCGTATAGGTAATGGTAGCCGCACCGGTAGTGAGGGTACTTATCGCACCGGTAAAGGCAATGTCAGCCGCGCGTTCGATTCTAATGGAAGTGTTGAGTGCAGGTGTAGCGTTTGCCCAGGTTAACACGATGCGGGTTGCCTGGGTTGCCGTTGCTACAAGATTAGTCAACTGAGGCGGAACGTTGTCCAGTGTTATCACAGTAACTATTGCAGAAGCAGGCGATACACCGGCGGCGTTAATACAAAGAACGCGGTAATAATAGGTGGTAAGTTTCATCAGACCAGTGTCAGTATAAGTAGTGCTGTTCGTTGGCAGGACGAAAGTTGAGACACCCAGGGTAAAACCAATAGTTGAAGAACGCTGTACCTGGTAAGAAAGTTCGTTGTTGGCGTTATCAACCCAGGTGAGTCTAATAGTTGTCGGTCCGGTACCTGTGCCCACAAGCCCGCTGGGGGCAAGGGGTACACCTGCCCTGACTGAGATTATATTGGAAGGCGCTGAATTGCCAGCCGGATTTGTGGCGGTGACGCGATAGAAATAACTTGTGCCGGCAACGACGGTGGTGCTATTGGTATACGAATTGCTGTTTGAGGGAAGAGTGTAAGAGACCACCGCGATGGTAAATGCGGCGTCGGTAGCTCTGTCAACCACATAACCTGTTTCATTAATCGCGTTATCGAGCCAGGAAAGGCTAATCTGAGCAGCGCCGCTAACATCTCCTCTCAGGTCCGTCGGTGCGGCGACAAGAATGGCGACAGTTGTTACGCTAGCAGTGTTGGATGGTAAAGAATTACCCAGGTAATTAAATGACACCACCCGGTAGTAATAAGTTGTTTCCGGCAATGCAGTGGTATCGCTGAATACATTTGCCTGGGCAGGAAGCAGGAACGTGGTTACTCCGAGACTGAACAGGTTATCGAGCGCACGTTCGATAACGTATCCCGCTTCGACAGGGGAGTTATCTAGCCATGCCAGGTCTACCTGATTTCCTGCGGCCAGGGTTGCCGTAAGTCCGCTAGGTGCGCCTGGAACAGTTTGCGCATCCAGCAGAATTACAATATTGGTGACATTCGTTGGGGCTGATTCCCCCACAGAGTTATAGGCAGTCACCTTATAGTAGAAAGTATCTCCCGGATAAACGGTAGTGTCTGAAAAGCCGGTTGTATTCGCGGGAAGGTCGATAGTGACGAACCCTTGAGTGAAACCTGAGTTGAGAGCTGTATATATCCTGAACCCGCTCTCGTTATTCGAATTATCAATCCAGGCGATGTTTATCTGGTAAGAATTTGTGAGGGTTGCTGTCAGTACCGTTGGCGCCAGCGGAATGGCATTGGACGTTGATATGCTAACGGTAGCCGAAGGCAGAGAGTCACCGTACGAGTTGGTGGCAAAGACGCGGTAGAAGTATGTAACGTTCGGGAGGACGGTATCCGCATAAGTGGCGGCGTTAGCGGCGAGGTTATAAGCTGTCAGGTCGGCGGTAAATGCCGCATCGGTTGCACGCTCCACTCTCACCCCACTCTGGTTCAGGTCGTTATTAGTCCATGTAAGGTTTACGGATGTTGTCGTCGGTGCTACCGCATTAAGTCCACTGGGAGCTAACGGCGCACCGATTGCGACAGTGGTGGCGCTCACTACGTTAGAATTGCCTGAATTACCAATCGCATTAGTCGCATAGACCCGGTAGAAATAAGTGCTGGACGGTGCCGCTGTTAAATCAAGGTAGGTGATGATGCCGGCGCCCACATTGAAAGAAGTCAAACCGGCAGTGAAGGCATTATCGGTAGCTCTTTGCACCACAAAACCCGTTTCGTTGTTGGAATTATCCGTCCAGTTCAGGCGGACATTTGGTGAAACCACGGTGGCAGTAAGATTAGACGGTTGCGTCGGGGCAACATCCGGTGTGGT
>JBAZOY010000178.1:0-2648 GCA_041648505.1 Syntrophales bacterium
GGTTTCATATTGTTTGGCTTGATAATAGTCATCTTTGACAAGGACAGTTTTAATCGATCCGGTTGCAAGTTCTGCTGTGACAATAAGTAAAATTACTGTCGTGAATGTTTTTCTTAACCAATTTTTACCTAAAACTTCTTTAATGTACGGCCAAATTTCTTTTGTCCAAAAAAACCAAGCAAAAGGGAAAAGCACTGCGGCTTCTAAGGTGGCAAAGGGTACGGCATATTCAATATATCGATTGGCTTTAAAACATAAAAGAAAATAGCCTCCGGCCAATAACAAAAAAGTGAATATGGCAGTTATTTGTTTTTTTGACGGTGGATTTTTCGAGGCTATTAAGCCGGGAATAAAGAAAGCTAAACATAGAATATTAAGTAGTAAGATCGGAAAACAAGCCATTAACAGAGCGCTATTTGAAATTGGAAACCATTCTTGTCCTACCGGCAGAATGGATTGATAATTTACGATGCCGATTTTGAAAATATCTAAAAGACTGAATTGAATATTTTGCGGAAAGTACGGATTGACTATTAAACCGGTTAATATTCCCAGTGTTGCGGCTAGGATATTGTTTTTTTGTTGACCGAAAGTTTTTTTGAATAATTGCCACCAAGTGTCAGAGTTGTTGATTGAATCGGTAATAAAATTGGCAACCAATAAAGCTCCGAGTGATAAAAAAATTACTGGCCAGCCATGGTATAACCAAACAAAAAATATCGAGGTTAAAAAAAGAGTTTTTTTTCGATTTTCCAGCATGGCCCAAGTGGCCAATAATAAAAAAATTATTGATAAAGACGGGGCTCGGGGTAAAGCCATGCGAAATAAAAAGTTTTGAGAAAAAGCGGCAATTAAAGGGAAAAGCCATGGGTAGGGGGTTTTTAAAAAACGCGCAATTAAATAAATGGCCGCAAAGGCCCCCAGACCAAAAAGCCCGGCGGCGATTTTTATGCCAATTAAAGGATTAAAAAAAGTTACAAAAGGAATCAATAAAATATGATAAAGAAAATGCGGGTTTACATAAGTATTTTTTAAATCAGTCCATTGAAACCACGGAAAGGTGTTGATAAAACCTTGATCGCGAATTGTAGTGGCCATTTTGGCATGATAAAAAGAATCCGGGTCGGGAAAATTCGGATGGATTTCAAAAGAAATAAACAACCCCGCGATTATTAAAAAGACAAATAAAAATCCCAGCGTTTCTTTTTTTAATTTCATACTTTTAATAGATTAACTGAAAATGAAGAAAAATAAAAATCCGTTCCAATAAATTTGGAACGGATTTTAAATTTTTATTCAACGGTTATAGTACCTGTTTCCGAAGAGTGATAACTGCAGAAGTAATCAAAAGTGCCGGTTTCTTTGAAATATCGAATGAATGAATCATCTGTATTTAAGGTACCGGAACCCCACAAAAGGTCTTGAGCTGTGGCGGTGTGTTTGGATATACCTTTGTTGGTAAATTTGATGGCTCGCCCGGCATCAACTGTGATATCAGTGTCAGAAAATCCGCTATCGGTTAAATTGATGATGTAAGGTGCTTTTAAATCTTTGTCTGAATCAATGTTAACGGCGGAAGCGGCTTCGTCAGTCGGTGAGAAATCACTGGCTGTTTCGATATCTGAACCCATGGTGTAGTTGGAAAAGAAACCATCTGGGACATCATCGATTTTTGTGTTCCAGTTGGAACCGTAAAGGGCAATGGCCGCGGCCTCGGTTGAAACCCAGTGTAATGTACCATTTTCACCAACCGCGTAAGTTTTTGGATCACTGTTTATTTTAATCATTTTTACCCCCGGCTTATAAGTGGCATTGCCGCCGATTTGCAATTTACCCAAATCAGCATCGGTTAACCATTTAACGCTATCGAAGTTTGAATACCAAGTAAAATAAGTTTTATCATTTGGAAAGACATAACGGAAGCCGTCTTTACCAAAGTAATAAACCGCGGAAAGCGATTGACCGCGAATTAAATCACCAGCTTCAAGATCAGCCAAGGCTGTGGTAGAAGCCGCCACCGGGTTAACTAAACCAAAGTTGCCTATGATTAAGGATAAAACGGTTAGAGCGAAAAAAATTTTTTTGAACATATTTTTTTAAATTTTAACGGTTCTATTATAACATTGTTTTTAAGACAATTGAAGGGATGTGGTCAAAACTTTCCAAGCAGTTTCCTTATTTTCTGCTTTAAAAAGTGCGGAATTTACAGCAAAGCGAGTTGCTCCGGCTGTTTGCAGACTGGGGATAAGCTCGGCTGTTACACCGCCGTCAACCTCGATTTTAAGATTGGGAGCGCGATTTTTAGCATCTTTTATTTTTTCAATTATATAGTCACCGTCAAATTTTTGTCCGGCTGAACCCGGATGAACTGACATAATCATTAAGACATCCAGATCGGGTAGTATGGTATGAATTTCTTCAAGTGGTGTTTCAGGATTAATGGCCACCCCGGCTTCGATAAGATGAGCTAAATGAATTTCTTCTAAAACTTTTCCGAGTGGTCGTTCAATTTCGGCGTGGATAATGGCGCGTTTTACATTTGGCACTTTGGCCACCCACTCGGCGATAATTGGAAGCGGATTATTGACCATAAGGTGAAGCTCGAAAGAAACCGAAGTTTCTATTTCAGCTACAGCGGTTGCGTCGTG
>JBAZOY010000179.1:0-2644 GCA_041648505.1 Syntrophales bacterium
CATTGTGCCATCCACCGCCGTCGTCCTCGAAAACGAGCACCGATTCATCATTGACGGTGGTAGGCAGTGCAGCCAGGATTGCGAGCCTCTGCTCGACGGAGAGACTCACGGTATCACCTCTGTGTCGGTCTTGCTGTTGTAGACCTTATACGACCTGGGGTCGGCCCTGATTCTCATGGCCTGGATGTGGTACTTCTCCAAGTCTGTCAAGATCTCCGGAGCGCTGTCCGGCAGGAGTAGCATGTAGGCGGCGAGGGTCTTCGTGGCAGGTCCGATGATGCACATGTCAGCATCCAGCCCGACCCGAGGCGCCGCGATCAGGTGCAGCGATGCGGACAGATCGAAGCTGTGGGTCACGGCCAGCAGTCCATCTGCAGCTAAGTTTTCCTTTACCTCGTCCCGCATGGCCACGGATGCCAGGAGAGGTGCGTGCTCTTCACCCATTAGCGCCAGATCGACATCAAGCTCTTGTGTAACTTTGCCCTGTAAAGCCGTGTCTGCTGCCAGATCAAAACGATGCTCAGCAGATAACAATTCAGTGGCATTGATGGTGGTCCGCCCCTCATCTTGAATTAGCAGATCAGCATCGACGCTCTGGTGTGCGATGTGCATTGGCTCGTCCATGACAATGCCAAATATGACACCATTCTCGCAATAGTTGACGGTAACTGTGTAGGGCCCGACCGTTCCAGAGCCGGCGTGTGCTACGTAGAAGGGTGACCAATAGTAGTCCGATTCCCACCATTTTGTACCCCATACGGCAAAAGTCTCAAATAGTACCAGCATCCCGCCGATAATAGTTTGTGGTCCGGTGATGTTATTTCTTTTTAAAACCGCGTCGATTCGGTTGTACAGCGCATTCAGAACTGTTAGGATACTCAATCCGGCTGGATAGATTGCCAACAACTGAAGATAACCGTCCCTGCCTGTATATTTAGAGCGGTTGAAATACGGAGCGCCATAGTTGGTTATTCCGCGCATGCTGGCGTGGACATAATTAAAATAACGTTCGATGCCAGTCCATGGCGCGGCTCTGGTGCTCTGCACCGATGCCGGAAATGATAGCTGTCCGGATGAATATACCACCCCCATGGGCCGAAGCCAGAGCATCAGTTCAGTGTAGACCTCCCCACCTGCAGAGAGAGCGGTTTCGATTTTGCCCCTCCACAAGGCGAGCGCGGTCTTTTCGGCGGTCGAGAGATACCGCAAATTATCATCTGGCATCTACTCCACCGCCAGCTTGGTTAGGGCAGCATAAGCGGCGTCCATCGCAGGATTACTGGATCGAGCGCGGCTCAAGACGCCGCCCCCCAAGACATCATTGAACACGAGGCCGTCGCTCGATATCGTCATAGCGTGCCTGAGTTCTCCGTCGATGCGCCTATCGCCAGATATCATAAGCGAGGTGTCCGTTACGTCTGCGCCCAGCCGTCTGGTCTGCGAGACGTTCAGCCGATGCCTCTGCGAGAGAGCCATATCCACTACAGGCGAGAACGTGCCTGTGCCCCGACCAACAAAAGTCCGAATGGTGTCAGATTTGGCCAGAATAGAGCTTATCATCCAGCGGCTTTTCGCAGGGTCCAAGGCGTCGAGCGTGTCCCAAAAGGCGACTTGCCTCCAGACAGGCAGTTCTGCACTTATGAGGTTCCAGCCCCTGATTGTAGCCGCTAGATCGATACTGTCCCAGGCATCCCCTAGATCGGTTGTCTCGACCAGACCGTGGCCGCAAGTGGCTATAATGTGCCCCTGGTAACCATCGATGCTATTGTGACTGATGAGATTGGCAGAATATCCTCCCATGATCGTGAGATCGCAGATAGAGTCCCAGGCAGCGGCCTTGTTCTCAGAGAGCCAGATAGCCGAGCCGTCGTGTGTGAAGAGGTGATTGGGGGCCACCCACACGACCGATTTCCCCACTGGTACGCCCTCGCCCGCTGCAGCCACCAACTCCCAGCTCGATCCGGACTTGAGTGAAGAATACCATCCGGCTGATGTGCTGGCCAGGGTCCAGTTGAAGCCCACTGAAGTTATATCGTAGATTTCGGCGACCTCTAACGCCTTGGTCCATGTCTCGCCGCTGTTGGGGGAATGATAGATGGCCTCGTTGCCGTTGAACAGCTCACATAGGGCTATGACATTCTCGCCGAAGGTGGCAATAACCTCCCGGACGCCTGAAACATCCAGTCCTATAATTGGTGTCCAGCCCCATGCGTTCCAGCCGAGCGTGTCATATGTCCGCATGAGCCGGTTTTCGCCTATGACTGCTCCGAAACATGCCCGCCTCATGCTGCCTCCAGCTTGATCCTGGCCTCGATGGGCCGCAGCCTGTTGGCCTGCAGAACTATATCTGCGTCCAGATCTGTACGAATATCTGCATACAATCGTTCATATGCCGAAAAGGTCATCTCTACCCGCCCTTGTAGCGCCTCGTCCGCCGTGAGTGTCCTGCTCACCTGTCCTCGTAGAGCTATGTCTGCATTCAGGCCTTCTCGTACCTCGTCCCGCATGGCCACGGATGCCGGCAGATACGAGATATTGATAGTAGCGAGAACAATATAGGCAGCAAGAGATTCGTCGTGCCGGGCAGCCATGAAAATCGATGCGTCGAGTGTGGCAGTGACTGGGCCTTGCAGCGCCTCATAAG
>JBAZOY010000180.1:0-2634 GCA_041648505.1 Syntrophales bacterium
CCAAGGGCCGGTCTCTGCTTTCGACGCTACGGCGGGAACCATGACCATCTTGGGGGGCACCCTTGCAACCTCCGTCACCACCAGCGCCTCGACCGAATTTAGGGTCAGCTCAAATTCGTCTGATACCTCGGTCACCAAGGACGCTTTCTTCGCCCAGGTGAAGGCCAACGTGACCGTGGTCAAGGTGAGATGGAGACCTTCTAACGCGGCGATAGCCGATCAGGCGGAGATCCAGCTCGGCAAATAGTTCGCGAGCTGAGCAGTAACAAATAGAGTGGGGACCGGATTTTCGGTCCCCACTCTGCCATATCACGGATTAAAACCTCAGGGTGATGCTACAGCATGGGCAGCCATGTAGATCGTAGCAATTTATAACGCCCCATCACTGGTAAAGTGGTGGGGCATTTTTGCGTTCAGGAATGTTTGGGAAGTTATGTTAAAAATTAGTTTGAAATTATTAGTGTTGACTAAGAAAATTCTATTTGATATATACAATGAAAAGTATTCAATCATTTACTTCTGCACTGCGTCTCCCTTTGTAACAGATAACACAGAAAACTTTCGCTTCAGACATACTGGACCAAAAGCAATTTGCGAAAAGTAATTTTCCTGGGACCCGCCAAGGCATATTGGTGACCCCTATTCCCTTTATTTGAACGTGGACAATGAGACGGCTAAAATTGGAGGATCAACGTGATGACAAGAAAAATCGAAAGTGAGGCGGCATTTCCGATGTTGAACAGCTGTGGCCGAGTGCGGCTGACGCTTCTGGGCGTTCTGGCCTGCTCCCTGCTGGCGTTTGGGTTTATCCTGCTGCTGCAGACGCCGGCACAGGCATGGCCGCACAAGTATGCCTCCTGCTCATCAAGCGCCTGCCATGGTGCAGCAGCCACAGCAACTCCTGCGGCGGTCATCAACGTCGCAATCAACGGGAACTCCGGAACGACGATTACAGCGGCGCCTGGCGCTACGTTCGAAGTAGACTGGATGTTCACGAACATGAAATATTCTACCAACTATACCGGAACCGGTGTGGAGGTTGCTGTCCCGACCGGCTGGACGGTTACCTCAGGGACAGCCAACAGTCCAGCACTCACAGGCTGGAGCAGCGCCTGGGAAGCGGCGGACGGCGTCGGCTGGGCCACCGGCAGCAGCTATAGCACGGCAACAGAGTTTCCTAACAGCCCGGTCGGCTATACCATAAATTACAGCGGCAGCTTATGGGACAACGGCAGTCGTAATTCCGCGTTAGATGACGCTTCCGCCGGCGACCTCGACGGAGTTGCCAACAAGATGGGGGCCGATGCGAGAATAACAATTCCGGCAGGGACTACTCCCGGCACCTACACGATTGTCGTTTCCGGGGTCGGCCACAATGAATCAAACAGCAAAGCCCACATTGAACAGGCAATCACAGTAACGGTCGCATCCGGAGGCACCACTCCCCAGAACCCAGCCGTGTCCGTGACCGGGCCTTCCAGCATCACCTACCCGAACACCGGTCAGGTAACATACAGCGGCGGCCAGGGTACCGGCGCCATGTCATACAGCAGCACGGGTTCGACGGGCTGCTCGGTAAACACGTCCACGGGCGTCATCACCGTGACCAACGCCTCCGGCTCCTGCTCGGTCACGGCGACCAAGGCAGGGGATGCAACCTATGCCCCGTCCACGTCGAGCTCCTATACCGTAACCCTCAACAAGGCGACGCCGACCCTCTCGGTCACCAACTCTCCGGTCACCTACGACGGCACGGCCAAGTCCGCT
Source organism: Syntrophales bacterium (assembly GCA_041648505.1). Lineage (GTDB taxonomy): Bacteria > Desulfobacterota > Syntrophia > Syntrophales > CG2-30-49-12 > JBAZOY01. The sequence goes on from JBAZOY010000180.1 coordinate 1,768, forward strand.
ACGGTAACCGGGTCGGTAGCCGGTACCCCCAGCAGCGTACTGACCGGCGGAGCCGCAAACCAGACCACGGCGGGCACCTATGCGGTCACGGCCAACTTCACCCCGACTGACACCAATAACTACAACAGCCTTACAGCTGCCTCGGCCGGCGACTTCATCATCAGCAAGGCGACTCCGACCGCCTCGGTAACCAACTCACCGGTCACCTATGACGGCGCAGCCAAGTCGGCCGCAGTAGCATGTCTCGGCGGCGGCGCTTCCAGCAACATCCTGACGGGCGGTGCGGCAAACCAGACCAATGCCGGCACCTATGCAGTAACAGCCGACTGCGCGGCCAGCACCAACTACAATGCCGCCGCCGGCATTTCCGCCGGCAACTTCATCATCAACAAGGCGACCCCGACCCTGTCGGTAACCAACTCACCGGTCACCTACGACGGCAGTGCCAAGTCGGCCATGGTCACCGGCTCGGTAGCGGGTACTCCGAGCAGCGTCCTGACCGGCGGTGCCGCCAGCCAGACCAATGCGGGCATCTATGCGGTCACGGCCAACTTCACCCCGACCGACACCACCAACTACAACAGCCTTACTGCCGCCTCGGCCGGCAACTTCATCATCAACAAGGCGACCCCGACTCTCTCGGTCACCAACTCGCCGGTCACCTATGACGGCAGTGCCAAGTCGGCCACGGTCAACGGCTCGGTAGCGGGTACTCCGAGCAGCGTCCTGACCGGCGGGGCCGCCAGCCAGACCACGGCGGGCACCTATGCGGTCACGGCCAACTTCACCCCGACCGACACCACCAACTACAACAGCCTTACTGCTGCCTCGGCCGGCAACTTCATCATTAACAAAGCGACCCCGACC
>JBAZOY010000181.1:0-2629 GCA_041648505.1 Syntrophales bacterium
TCCTGTTGTTTGTGTTGCTGTTGTAATTGTAAGCGCGTCAACGTCTGTGATGGTTGAAGCTGTGATGAAAGCTGTTGAAGCGCTTGCTGTTACTGTTGCGGAATCTGTAATGCCAAGAGATGAACCGCTTGAACGTGCGTTTGTGTTTGTGATGATAACTCCATTACCAGTTGTGGCGGCAGAAGCAATGTTAATCGCATCTCCTGCAACGTTCGTTCCCATGTTTAGATCAATTGCATTGCCAACAACTGCGTCTGAAGCATATGTGATGTCCAGAACATTCGGAGCAGAAGCAATTCCAGAGACGTTCACGTCAATGATGTTTGCAGTTGCACCCAAGACTCCAGAAGAAGTGATCTGGAAGATGGAAGCTGCGTCTGTGGCTCCTGTTGAGGATGTGGTGATATCAACAATGGCGTCTGTTCGGAGACCAGAGGCGTCAATGACTGTAAGAGCAGCTGCACCAAGTGCAGCATTCATGTCAATGTTAATGGCGTCTCCTGAAGAGTCCGAATCCTGAACAAGCTGAACAAGGTTTGCGGAATCTGTAAGTGTACCAGCTGTCTGTGTGGCGACATTCTCAATATAGAGAGCAGAACCAGTAGCGGTAAGGGTACCACCTGCTGTTGTGTTAATGCTCGTGCGCGTAATAGAGAATGCGTCGTAGTCATCTGCAACAACTGCAACTGCGGTGTTGTCACGTGAAGAAGTGATATCAATGAGCTGTCCTGTCTTTGCAACAATGGTTCCAGAGGTGATGTGTTCAAAGTTAGCAAGCTCACCAGCAGCAAGGTTAATAGATGTTGATGTCACATCCAAAGCTGTACCTGTTGTAAGTCCATCAGCAGAAAGACGCACAATACCTTCACCAGCAACAGCACCTGCTGTGGTGGCGGCGTCAGCTGTGATACTCAAGGCAGATCCAACACCTGTGAGGATTCCTGAAGCAGTAATTTGTTGAGCAGCTCCTGTGAGTGTTGCATCATCAATCTGTAATCCATTTCCTGTGTGGGTTCCAGAGAAGTTGAATCTAGCAAGACCGTTTGTGGCTACTCCTGTTGAAGCAGAAGTTGCAGAGAAGAGGTTTCCTGTGAGCGCTGTCCCTGTGCCAGCAACAACGAGTCCGTTACCAGATGTCAAAGCATTTCCAGACACACGCAATACTCCATCAATGGTGGTTGCGACGTTTGCAGCAATCTCACCAATAAAGCCATCTGTGGAAATACCACCTGCGTTTACATTGAAGAGAGCTGGATTAGCGTCTGTTGCGTAAATTGCAGAGCCTGTTACTTCCAAAGCAGAACCTGTGGAGTAGATAGAGGCGCCTGCGTTAATGGTCATGGCATTTCCTGTTGTTTGTGTTGCTGTTGTAATTGTAAGCGCGTCAACGTCTGTGATGGTTGAAGCTGTGATGAAAGCTGTTGAAGCGCTTGCTGTTACTGTTGCGGAATCTGTAATGCCAAGAGATGAACCGCTTGAACGTGCGTTTGTGTTTGTGATGATAACTCCATTACCAGTTGTGGCGGCAGAAGCAATGTTAATCGCATCTCCTGCCACGTTCGTTACCATGTTAAGGTCAATGGCGTTGCCTACGACTGCGTCTGTTGCGTAGGTGATATCCAGAACATTCGGGGCAGAGGCAACTCCAGAGACATTTACGTCAATGATGTTTGCCGTGGCGCCTAAGACTCCAGAAGAAGTGATCTGGAAGATAGAAGCTGCGTCTGTGGCTCCTGTTGAGCTGGTCGTGATATCAACGATAGCGTCTGTGCGGAGACCAGAGGCGTCAATGACTGTAAGAGCAGCTGCACCAAGCGCGGCGTTCATGTCAATGTTGAGCGCATCTCCAGAGGAATCAGAATCTTGAACGAGCTCAATAAGGTGGGTAGAATCTGTAACTTCTGTAACGAGAGATGAGTTTTCTACGCGCAATACAGAGCCCGTTGCAGTGAATGAACCAGCACCAACGCCATCAGATGTGCGAGTAAAGTTCACCATGTCGTAATCATCTGCAACTGTTCCTGTTGTAACTGTACGTGCAGAAGAAACATTGAAGAGATCTGCTGTTTTGTTGAGTGTTCCAGTAATGTTTCCTGAAATGTGTGAGAAGTCTGCAAGACGACCTGTTGTCAATGCGTTTCCTGCAGTTGATGTCACATCCAAAGCTGTTCCTGTTGTAAGGCCGTCAGCAGAGAGACGTACAACACCTTCTCCAGCAACAGCACCTGCTGTTGTTGCAGAGTCAGCTGTAATACTCAAGGCAGAACCAACTCCTGTGAGAACTCCTGAAGCAGTAATTTGTTGAGCGGCTCCTGTGAGTGTTGCATCATCAATCTGGAGTCCGTTTCCTGTGTGTGTTCCAGAGAAGTTGAATCTAGCAAGACCGTTTGTAGCGGCTGAAGTTGAAGCAGAGGTCGCAGAGAAGAGGTTTCCTGTAAGACCAACGCCAGTTCCTGCAACAACGAGTCCGTTACCAGATGTAAGAGCGTTTCCAGACACTCTCAATACTCCATCAATGGTGGTTGCGACGTTTGCAGCAATCTCACCAATAAAGCCATCTGTGGAAATACCACCTGCGTTTACATTGAAGAGAGCTGGATTAGCGTCTGTTGCGTAAATTGCAGAGCCT
>JBAZOY010000182.1:0-2626 GCA_041648505.1 Syntrophales bacterium
ACAAGATGATTTCGTTTCATTTTCATTGTTTTCTCCTTCAAATATTTTAATCAGGTTATTAACAACGTTGTCCGGTTTCCTTTTAAGTCAAAAACGAAGATGCTTTCCTTTATCCTCCTTTTTTTTTGCTGTTGAGGTTGCATAAGTAAATAAACCTTATATGAAACGCCGCTTACCACCAGCGGATAAGTTCTGTGACGTGTTTTCTGATTTCAACAAACTCGGGATCGATCATGTTGCGCGGATGCGGCAGAGCAACCGGAACTTCAGCTTTAATCCCGGTTGGTTTGTTGCTGAGCACCAGAATGCGCTCGGCCAGATAAACAGCCTCCTCTATGTTGTGAGTCACAAAAATGACCGTGCTCCTGAGGGTCTGCCAGAGTTTGATCAGTTCGTCCTCAAGATAGAAGCGAAGTTTGACATCCAGTTGGCCATATGGTTCATCCATCAGCAGAAGATCGGGGTTTACCGCAAAAGCCCTGGCCACAGCTATACGCTGCATCATACTGGCCGATACCTGGTTGGGATAGAGATCCGCTGTATCCAGGAGGCCTACAAGCTTCAGGATGTTGTCGAGTTTCCGGTTGAGCTCCTCCCTGGGGAATTTCTTGACTTCCATCCCGTAAGCAACGTTTTGCCTGACCGTGCGCCACGGCATGCAGGTTGGTTCCTGAAAAACAAAAGAGATGTTGTGCTTTCGTGGATTGGCGATTTCGCCGTCGATGAATATATCACCATCACTTGTCGCAGTCAGTTTGGAGAGGCAATTCAGGAAGGTCGTCTTTCCACAGCCGGTCGGCCCGACGATGGCAAGAAATTCGCCTTCGGCCACTTCAAAATTGATCTTGTCCAGAACCAGCAGGTCTCCGAAACGCTTGGATAGATCTTTGACCTCGATTTTAATTCTTCTACCAGAATTTGTTGTTTCCACGGTCACTCCCCTGTCTTTATCTATAGTAACTCAGCGCTCAACGGCTGGCATGGTTATTCTTATTCGGACATCAAGAAGCAACGCAGCTTCGCACGGATACTCCTTTCTTCTGATTTTGCACCACAGCGGTCCGAGAGTCGCCCGTTGATGTGAAATGCCCGGTGGGCTCGGCATACCGAATGGTAGCAATCTTATTCTGGGTAAAGAAATTGATCCCGTCCTTTCCCTGAACTTTATTGGTCCCCAGCAGGGAATCTTTAATTCCGCCAAAAGGCAGGTAAGGATGCGGCGCACAGATGCCGACATTTACGCCAACCATACCGACATTTGCCTCTGAAATAAAGGTCTCCGCATAATACTGATTTTGCGTGAAAATGCAGGCGCCATTACCGAATTCCTGCCTGCGGATCAGGTCCAGCGCGTCGTTGAGGCCTTCTATTTTCATCACAGCCACTACCGGTCCGAAGATCTCTTCCCTGGCAATCGTCTTGCAGGGTGTAACATCGGTAAAAATAGTCGGACCGACGTAATAACCATTCTTGTCCTTTACATCAGGGTTGCGGCCGTCCAGCACGAGGTTTGCCCCTTCACTGATTCCGTTCTCGATATATTTCTCGATACGCGCCTTTGCACCCGCTGAAATCACCGGACCCATGTAAACATCTGGATCCATAGCGTTTCCTACCTTAATGTCTCTGGAAGCCTCGATCATCTTTTCCAGGAAACGGTCGTAGATCTCGGGCACAAGAGCAACAATGGAACCAGCAAGGCAGCGCTGACCTGCCGAACCGTAGCAGGAATGAATGAAATTTTCGATGAACAGGTCCAGCCTGGCATCCTCCATTGCCACCAGATAGTTCTTGGCACCGCCAAGGAGCATTGTGCGTTTTCCGCCACGCCCGCAGCCTTCGGCAATTTTTTTGGCCGTGGGGGTCGAACCAACCAGACAGACGCCGGTTATTTTTGAATGCCCGTACCAGGTCTCAGGAATCCTCCGGTTGCCGTGAATTATATTGATGACACCTCTGGGAAGACCGATCTCATTGAAAATATCGCCCATTTTCTGCATGAAAAGCGGCGACTGGGTCGACGGTTTATAAATAAAGGTATTCCCGACACCGATGGCATAGGGGACAAACCAGCCGAATACCAGTGCCGGAAAATTAAACGGCGCCACACCACCGAACACCCCTATCGGCTGTTTGATCACACGGCCGTTGATGTTGGTGGCGATACCTTCCAGATATTCACCCTGAATCAATGTCGGAATACTGCAGGACGCCTCTAATATCTGGACCACCCGCATCACTTCGCCTCTGGCTTCACTGATATGCTTGGCCTGGTCAACGGCAATACTCACTGCCAAATCTTCCTGATGGTTCAGCATTGCCTGACGGAGATCATAAAGGTATCCGACCCGTTTTCCCACAGACAAGCGTCGCCATGAGTCATAGGCATCATAGGAGGAATCAATTGCAGCCAGGGATGTTTCGGTAGAAGAGAGCGGTACCTCACCAATGACCTCGCCTGTAGAGGGATTGTATAGCGGCACGTATTCTGCCGCGGGGGCCTCCACCCATGCCCCGTCAATAAAATTCCGGATCCTCCCGGCCTTCACCTTTTCACTCATGATCTCCTCCCTGTAAAAGCACTGATTGATTACTATGAGGCCGGACTTATCCGGCCCCATCTTCA
>JBAZOY010000183.1:0-2599 GCA_041648505.1 Syntrophales bacterium
CCGTGTCCAGCTCGCCTGACACTCCAGCGGCTCGCAGTATGAGCTTGGGAGATACCGCTATCACCTTGTTCAAGTTCCGCTTGGCCGCGGAATACGAAGATATTGCCATTTCCTCAATTAAAGCTCGGTTCTACAACGACGCGGCTATTACCGCCGCCGCCGATGACGCTGAATCAACCAGCACTGGCTACATTGCCAATGTCAAGCTTTACGATGGCTCCACGCTTTTGAGCGAAGTGGGCACGCCTTCGGCCGGCTATGTGACTTTCAGCACCGGCAATTTGACTGTGGCCAAGGGCGAAACCAAGACCTTAACAGTCGTGGTTGACATTCCAACCGGCAGCAACCTGCAATATCTGGCGGCTGTAGTCGGCACTGATGCAGGAGACAGCGCTACTGCGGCGGCTGATATCACCAGCACGGGCAAGAGCTCGGGCCAGGATGTTTCAGAAACCGGAGTGGGTCTGGGCAATGTGTTCACTTTGTCCACGCCAACTTTGGCTGTCGTGGCCGCTTCGGTGCCTTCCGCTCAGTCCATAGTGTCCAATACTACCGAGGCCTGGCTGGGCAGATTGCAGTTGACTGGCCGCAACGAGAATATCAAAGTGACCAAAGTGACTATTACCATTGACGATGCTTCGCCTTTGGGTACCGTTAGCTCGGCGAGCACTATTTTCTCCAATGTCAAATTGAAAGTCGGCTCAACGCAAATTGGCGCGACCAAGCAGATGTCTGACGCGGCCGGCTCGGGCGGACAGGATACCATTGCTTTCAGCGGCATTGAGAACTTGACCGTGGCCAAAGACCAAACCGTGTCTTTGGACATCTACGCTCAAACAACTGCCACCAGCACTGACACTGCCCTCACGCCTTGGTATGTTGGCCACGCCTCCAATAGCGACATTATTGGCTCGGGCATTTCTTCCAACACCGCGGTCACTTCAACCGGCGGCTCGCAGCCGAGCAAGAGCACGACTCTTCTGAACTCGGGCACTTTGACCGTTTCAGTGGACGCCTCAACGCCAGTGGCCGCCAACAATTCTGTTGGTTTGTACGGCAAGAAACTCGTGGAGTTTGCCAAGTTGAAGTTTGAAGCCAATTACGAAGATATGAAGGTGAAGACATTAAAACTCACCTTGATTGATTCGGCTGGCGCGGGAGCTGGCAGTAATGCCACCACCACCGCTTCCAGCTACGACTTTGACAAGGTCTACTTGTATGATGGAGCGACTAAGTTAGCTGAAGCCGTAGTTGACGCTACAGCTTTCACCGCCAACTTTGTCAGCGACTCGGCTCTGTTCACTGTGGCCAATGGCGACAGTAAAGTTATTACTGTTAAGGCCGATGTTATGGGTTTGGCAACCGGCGCCTTCGCGGGCGATTCTCCGGTGTTCTACATTGCCATGAACCAAGACACCACCCAGATTCAGGGCGCGGGCGTTAACAGCAACGCTTCCACTTCCGCCACCGACGGCACGCCCAATCCCGAGACATACACCAATTTCGGCGCGCAATGGCTCTATAAAACCATTATCACCGTGGATAAGAACAGCGCCAGTCCGTCTGGTTCTGCCACCGCGGGCGCCAATGCCGAGGTGTTGAGGTTTGATGTTAAGGCCGATTCGCAGGCGGACGCCGTGCTTAACACAGTGGCTATCGCTGTGTCTGGTACCGCGGACTTGAGCTCAGGAAACACTGGCTCAGTCAACCTGTACAACGCGACTGACTTAACAACCGCGTTGGCAACCGAGGCATCGAAGAGCTTTACTTTGGCTCTCGCGGGCAGCTTAGCCGGCGATACTTACGCCACCACATGGGTAACCACGACTGCGGCTAATGCTTCGGGTATTCCAATTGGCTCAACCTTGCACTTTTACGATACTAGTGCTACGACTTGGTACACCACTAAGTTAACTCAGGTTGATTACGGCTATAACGACCTTGCCGCGGCCAAACTTACCTTTAGCCCGGCATTGTCTGTCACTCCGACCGGTAGCGACATAGTTTACTACCAGCCGTTACAGCCGGGTCCCGGCAAGACATACTTTGGCGCGATGGCTTTCTTGAAGAGCAACAGCACCACCTACATCAACACCACATCAACAGTTGACAGCACCGATGGTTTTGCCGCGGGAGACACCGTAGTCATTTACGGCTACGATGCCGCGGGCAACGCCACTAACACTGCCACTTTGACCGTGGGTACCACCACTGCGACGATGTTGCACTTCACTACGGCGATTAATGTTGCGTTTGATTACGACTACAATGTTACTTCCGCTATTGATGGAGATTACACCAGGCCATGGGTTTACACGAACGCCGCGGCCCGGAACATAGAAAACGCTACTGCCAAGGGTGAAACAACCACTTATGTTATAAGGGGAGACACCACTGGCGCGGCGTCAACTAAGACCATTAGAGCGGATATTGCGGCTGTGGCTGACTTGAAGTGGGACGACAAAGTCCAACCGTATATCAACGCCAGAACAAAGAACCTGCCGATTATCGGCGGAACTTTGGTCTACTAATTCGCTGTCTGATTCGTTTGCCTTCCTTGTGGGCGAGCGTTTCAACCCTCCTTCTCCCTGAGATTATC
>JBAZOY010000184.1:0-2584 GCA_041648505.1 Syntrophales bacterium
TGCGACTTTAAAAGAAAAAACAAAAAACCGCGATATTTTAATTACTGCGGTCGGACAACCGAATTTAATTACCGGAGACATGGTTAAGCAAGGTGCGATTGTGATTGATATCGGAACTTCGCGAGTAGAAAATAAAGTGGTTGGCGATGTTGATTATACATCAGTTGAACCAAAAACCGGTTGGCTTACGCCTGTCCCTGGCGGGGTGGGACCGATGACTGTGGCAATGTTGTTGCGGAATGTGGTGTCAGCTGCAAACTAAGATAGCCAGCCAACAGTAAAGCTAACAAATTGGTTGTTTCGATTAAAAATGAAATGGGTGAAAACATATTGGTATAATCAAGTCCGCTAAACAATTCCAAAATTAACATACCACCAACAAAATCCAGCACAATCCAAATGATTGTGCTTTTAATTCTGGCAGAAAATTTTATAGCAAAACCGGGGCGAAAATACAACCAACCGAATAATAAATAAACTATGGGTGCGTTCATCATGCCCACCAACAAAATAAAATTATTATTTCCCAAGGCGCTCCAAACCAAAACCATTAAAATATTTATGCCATAAGAAGTTACGAAGGCTAAAAACCAAAAAATAAAAAGACGAATTAAACGCATAGTTTTAAAAATTAACAATTGTTTGAATAATACCACCGACAAAAATAGCAATTAATAACCAAATGACAAAATGCGGCACACGCAAACATTTATGAATCGGGCACAAACCTTCACAACGCATTTTTCGATACATTAAAGCCACTAATATACCGATGATACCACCAAATACACCACCCAAGAAACTGATTAAATCAACAAAGTGACTTACGCCAAAAAGCAAAAAGGCGATTGGTATAAGTACAGTTATAAACCAGGCAAGTTTTTGAGGAATTTTATAATCAAAACGAAACGCATCTTGCAATTCGATGCTAACAACAGAAAAAATTGAAAGAATGGTTATTGAGCCAAGCAATGATCCGGCCACGGCAAAAGTTCGACCAAAAACCGAAGCTAAACCGTCAAAAGCCGATTCGGTTGTTAGCGGCCCGGTAACCCCAACAACTGCCAAGGCAAACAAAGCGTAAAGCGCGATAATAATTAATTGACCGAACAAAATTGTATGAGGTAATTCGTGACGACGGTGCGAACCCAAAACATCTTTCATTTCGGGTATTACTCCCAAGCCTGATAAAGCAAAAAACAACACTCCGTACGGAACAAACCAATTATTTAAATGAATCGATAAAACATTACGCGGTTCTAACGATGGAAACGAAACTAAAATCATGAAAGCAAAAAGAAAAATCAAAACACCAACAATCACACTTTCAATTTTGGCCATTTTTTTAATACCGCCAAAAGTTAAAAATGATGACATGGCAGCCATGGCCAGTTGATAAGTCAAAAGTGAACCGCCAAAAACCGGAAACAACAAAGTATATAAAAAATCACCGCCAACCAAAATATAAGCCAACATAGCCCCCCAAGCGTAAAAAGCAAAAATAACCGCTGCAAAACGAGCCGGAATTTTACCAAGATATTTTTGCACATAACCGGCCAATCGATGTCGGCCCGGAGTTTGCTCGACCACTTCAGCATACATGAAATTCAAAATCATGAGCAAAAATCCCAAAACTAACAACATAGTCAACCCAACCGACCAACCGCTTTGAGCAAAGGCATATGGCAAGCCCAGAACTCCAACACCCACCATACCGCCAATCATGGTACCAACCGTGCGCCACCACAGAAAATCAGGGTGTCCGTGAATAATTTTCATAAGTATACACAATTATATCACAGATCATGCACACTGTGGACTTGAACCGTTGCCTCGACAACGGTAAGATGGTCTCACTATGCCCGAACAACGCATTCCACCGCAAAACAACGAGGCCGAACAATGCTTGCTCGGTTGTCTTTTGATTGATCAGGAGGCGTTTTACAAAGTGGTCGATACAGTCACGGGCGATGACTTTTATCGCGAAAATCATCGAACCATTTTTGAAGCCATGATTGACTTAAACAGTAAGCATGAACCAATCGATATTTTAACACTGGGTAACCGTTTAGAAGAATTAGACAGATTACAATTTTGCGGCGGTCGAGCTTATTTGGTCGAATTAGCCAACTCAATTTCCACGGCCGGCAATGTTGTTCATTATGGCGAAATTGTACAAAAAAAATCCACTTTACGCCGTTTACTTTCCGCGGCTGGCGATATTATGGAGCAAGGTTACAACGAAGCCGAAGATGTTGATGTTGTACTTGATACAGCCGAACGCAGTTTGTTTGCCGTTTCCCAAAAATTTTTGCGTTCGGCTTTTGTTGACATTAAAAATGTTTTGGCCGATGCCTTTGAACGCATTGATGAGTTGCATCGCAATAAAGGCAAATTGCGCGGTGTACCAACCGGTTTTACCGAACTCGACAACTTGTTGGCCGGTTTGCAAAAATCCGATCTAATTATTCTGGCCGCTCGACCTTCGGTTGGTAAATCAACTTTGGCAATGGACATTGCCAGAAATGTCAGCATAAAACACAAAGTACCGGTGGGTATTTTTTCGCTCGAAATGTCTAAAGAA
>JBAZOY010000185.1:0-2576 GCA_041648505.1 Syntrophales bacterium
CAATCTTCCAAGACCGTTCCGGCAATCTCTGGGTGGGAACTCAATTAGGAAGAGGACTAAATAAGCTTGAACATAGAACTGTAAAGTTTTACAATATTTCCAAAAATACTTTTCGCAGAGCGGGATTAAATGATGATGTTGTTTGGTCTATCTGTGCCGATAATGAATCGCGCGTTTGGATTGGAACATTTAAAGGCGGGTTAAATCTTTGGGATAGAAGAAGTAAGAAGTTTAGTTACCTCAAAGCTAAACCGGGTTCTCTTAGCGATAACCATATCAGAGCAATTAAAGATGATGGAAAAGGAAATTTGCTAATTGGCACTTACTCCGGCGGGTTAAATATTTTTAACAAGCAGACAAAATCTGTACTGGTGTACAAAAATATTCCGGGCGATAAAACCTCGCTGGGCGCAAATCAAGTTCAATCAGTTCTAATTGATAGAGAGGGAAACTATTGGATTGGAACATTTGGCGGCGGACTTAATAAAGTTAGAAAAGAAGATGTTGTTCAAAACAAAATTAAATTTGAGCGATACACTTATAATGCCGATGATCCTTTCAGTATTAGTGATAACCGAGTTTACACTATTTACGAAGATTCTGAAGGTGTTTTGTGGATTGGAACATTTGGCGGAGGATTAAACAAGTTTGATAAAAGTACCGGGCATTTTATTTCCTACAAGAATTTACCCGGCGATAGAACCAGCTTGAGCGATAACCGTGTAATGGCAATTCATGAAGATGGTTCTAAAAATCTTTGGATTGGTACATACGGCGGTGGCTTAAATCTTTTTGATAAGAAGAAAGAATCTTTCCAGAGATTTAATGATAAATCGAGATTGAAAAGCTCGGTTGTGTATGGAATTCTCGAAGATAACTTTAAGCAGCTTTGGATGAGTACCGACAACGGGTTATTTAAGTTGGATATTCCAACTAAACAGTTCACCCAGTATGATCAGAATGATGGATTGCAAAATCTTGAGTTTAGCGGCGGTGCTTACTATAAATCAGAAAAAGGTGAAATGTTCTATGGTGGAATTGCCGGCTTTAACTATTTTTTCCCGGATAGTGTAATTGATAATGCCTATGTACCGCCGGTTGCAATAAGTTCGATAAGAATTTTTGATGAACCGTTGCGTGAAGAGCGCGATACAATTACTTTATCCTACGATCAAAACTTTTTCTCGTTTGAATTTGCAGCTCTGGATTATACAAACTCCAGCGATAACCAATACGCGTTTATGCTTGAAGGTTTTGATAAACAGTGGCGCTTTGTTGATTCGCGCAGACGTATTGCCAACTACACAAATCTTTCTCCCGGCGAATATGTTTTTAGCGTCATCGGTTCTAACAATGATGGTGTTTGGAATTACGAAGGCAAAAACGTTTATATAATTATTTTGCCTCCGTTCTGGAAACGCTGGTGGTTCATTTTACTAACCATCTCTCTTGCAGTTGTAATCATCTATTATATTGCCGCCGCACGTTACCGGAGTTTGCTCGCCATAGAAAAACTAAAGAGTAAACTCTCTGCAGATTTGCATGATAATGTTGGAAGCGGCTTAACGGAAATTTCTATTCTAAGCGAGTTAACCGCGCACGAAGTTCAGAATCTTACCGGAAATGTCTCGCACAACTTATCGGCTATTAGCGAAAAAGCACGACAGCTAATAGATAGTATGAGCGATATAGTTTGGATGGTTAATCCTCAACGAGATTCTTTCTATGATTTGATTGTCCGTCTAAAGGATACTTACAGCGATTTGATGATGGCTGCAGGCATTTCATACAAAACAGCAAATTTGGAAAAGCTTAGCTCGGTAAAATTGCCGATGGAGTACAAGCAAAATCTATTTTTGATTTTTAAGGAAGCACTTAACAATTCAATAAAACATAGCAAGTGTAAAAAGATTTCTTTGGAAGCTGATATCACGAGAGACATTCTAACACTGGTTTTATTTGATGATGGAAACGGAATTGAAACAAACCGAATTGATTCCGGTAACGGAATTAGAAATATGAAAGCTAGAGCGAAAACAATTGGCGGCAAACTTGAAATAGTTAGCGGCGGCGAAGGTACTTCGCTAAAGTTCAGCGGTAAATTTAATACTGCAAATAAACTGCTATTCATACCGTTCAAGTAAAATAATTCCAGACCAGAGAAAAAAAGCATAACTTTACGTTAAACAAAAGTTGATTGAATGATTAAGGTTGTTATAACAGAAGATAATAACACAATCCGCGAAGGATTGGCAGCGCTGATAAACGGAACACCTGGCTACAGTTGTGTTGGTGCTTTCTCTGAATGTGAATCTTTCCTTGCAAAAATTCCAACTTTACCTGCCGATGTTGTTTTAATGGATATTGGTCTGCCGGGAATGAGCGGAATAGATGGAATTGTAAAAGCAAAAAAGATGAGGCCGGAACTCAACATACTTATGCTGACTGTTTATGAAGACAGTCAAACTGTTTTCAAAGCGTTGTGTGCGGGCGCTTGCGGTTATCTGGTTAAGAAAACTCCTCCGGCAAGATTGCTGGAAGCAATTAAAGATGCTAACGATGGCGGTGCGCCAATG
>JBAZOY010000186.1:0-2557 GCA_041648505.1 Syntrophales bacterium
ATAATATCCGCCTTTCCTTATCGAAAATCAGGACAAGATTTAACTTTGGGGTATTATGAGGTTAAAGATACTTTTGTTTGAAAGGATTAACCGCAACCGGCTAACCCCCTTGTATTTATTGGCTGGGAGAAGAGGATTCGAACCTCTATTCACGGAGTCAGAGTCCGTTGTCCTGCCGTTGAACGATCTCCCAGTAGATTGTGTCCGTGATTCCATTTACTCAAGAACAGTTTGTCATTTGGATGACGTTTCTAATATCATTATCCTGTGTCATTATCAATAAAAATTTTCCTCATTTTCCCCGGGGAAAATGAGGAGTTTGCCAAGATAGTCATAACCTCCGGGCCTTAATGCACAGCGAGGAAGTAAATCCATGTTTTTCCGTCACAAGATATCCCTCAACCAAGCCAGGATTCCTGATGCCTCTTTTTTAATCTCTTAAGGTATAATTTCCGCCTCTTGCAGCGGGGTAGTTCATTTTGCCTTCAAGATATTTTGGCCAGGCGTTCTTTTTTCGCGGGAACAGAATCCGGATAAGTTACAAATGATACTTTGGTCGGTGCAGTACCCAACTTTCTGTAATCATTGACACATAATAACGCTTGTCATATACTCCTCATATTACCGACAAAGAAACTTAGGGAAGTTTTTTAGACGGCCCTAAACATCATTGACGGCACTTAATTATAACGTCGCACATGTTATTCAAGCCGGGCCAAGGTGTATGCCGATAGCTTTTGTAAAATGTGGCGGGAACGATTTATGAACAAACAACATAAACTCCTGAACATTAGCATGGTTTTTTTTGCTTTGTTTAGCGTTCTGTTTATCATAGGCGGGATAATTAACATTGTTCTGGTGCACTATGAGATTCATATTCCTTTATCGGCAGTCTCTACTGATACCTGTCTTTCTTCTGCGCAGGTTTCCGAACCGTTTTTTCTGATTCTTATAGTTGTATCTGGGTTTTTATTATGGATGGGCAGACGTTGGCTATTTCGTCCGTCAAATAATATTCGCGAAAAGGAGATGCTCATTTCTACAAGCAGAGATTATCCAGGTAAAAAAAATCTCCTGCACGCCGGAAGAGAATTATAGGATTTGGCTATGTACTCTAATAAATTGTCGGAGAGTTTACGCTTAAATAAAGAAAATTTAGAAAAACGTATAGAGGAACGGACTAACGAATTATCCCTATCAAACAAGCGTTTGAAACATGAGATACAGCGACGTATAAAAGCGGAGGAGGCGATTCGGAAGAGAGAGGCGTTGCTCAACGAAACAGGAAAGATGGCCCATGTCGGTGGTTGGGAACTGGACGTCAATTCTCTGAAACAGGTCTGGACGGAAGAGTTATACCGGATGTACGAAGTTGACCTTAATTATGAGCCCACTTTAGAGAACGGGTTAGCGTTTTTTTCACAGGAATCGAGACCGGTTATTGAGCAAGCTGCCCGGCGGGCCATTGATTATGGAGAACCCTTTAACGTGGAACTGACCGTTATCACAGCAAAAGGTAACCTCCGCTGGGTCTATATAATCGGCAAGGCTCATCAGAAGAACGGAAAAACGGTGAAACTCTCCGGAACAATGCAGAATATCACCGAGTACAAGCGGGTGCTGGAAAAGTTAGAAAGCTCTCGTGAACAACTTCGTAATCTATCAAGTTACTTACAGTCTTCCATCGAAAATGAGCGAAAAAGGGCCGCACGGGAGATCCATGATGATCTTGGGCAGAGCCTGATGGCGCTGAAAATGGACATATCCTGGATAAAGAGTAGACTACCGAACGATAATATACCCTTGCTAAACAAACATAAATCAATGGATGAAACCATCACCCATACCATTAAATCCGTTAAAAGGATTGTCGCAAATTTGAGGCCGGGACCACTGGAAGACCTGGGCCTCATTGCAGCCGTTGAATGGCAGATAGCAGATTTTCAAAATCGGACAGGGATAAAATACAGATTCCACAATGACCTGGAGAAGATAATCCTGGATACTGATCGTGCTGTTGCCATCTATCGCATTCTGCAGGAGTCCCTGACAAACATCATCAGACACGCAAGCGCTTCAGAGGTGGATATCACCCTGCTCATTCAGGATGGAAAGGTGATTTTGAAAATTGCCGATAACGGGGTAGGTATCCCTGAAGATAAAATTACCAATTCTAAATCAATCGGACTGATTGGGATGCATGAACGAGCCGGTTTCTTTGGAGGTGAAATCAAGATAAAAGGGATACCGGGTAAGGGAACTATAGTGGATGTGATCATTCCATGTGTTTGATATTTGTTATTGCCGACTTACGATGTTTTATTTATACTAAAAAAAATAGCTATATGACTGTACTGTTTATAGCAACTTATAGTAAAAATAACAAAAAAGAGAAGGACCATAACTATGATACGAGTTCTCATTGCTGATGATCACGAGATTGTTCGAAAAGGCCTCAAGGAGATCGTGAACGAAACCGAAGACATAACCGTCGAGGACGAAGCGCGTGATGGGTATGATGCTCTGGCCAAGATATCCAAGGGACAATATGATATTG
>JBAZOY010000187.1:0-2556 GCA_041648505.1 Syntrophales bacterium
TCAAGCATGATTATTACAACAACAGCAGATGTGACACTAACAGGCGAAGGCAGCAACAACTTCTTCGGATGGAGCGTAAGCAAGGCAGGAGACATAAACAACGATATGTCCGCGGATTATATCATAGGCGCACCGGGATACTCGAACAACCAGGGCAAGGCATACATCTATCTCGGAGGCAAAAACCCGAGCAGCATAGCAGCCACACAGATTACGGGCACAGCAAACTCGAAGGCAGGATACTCGGTCTCATACGGAGGAAAACTCGACGGAGACAACTATGGCGATGTCGTCATAGGCATGCCGGGCAGCGGCGCAGGTGCGGCTAGGGTATACTATGGCACAGCAACGGGAGCTCTGATAGAGAAGACGGAAATCACGGGCGAGGTGGCAAGCGACTGGTTCGGAGCTTCTGTACAGGGTACGGGAGACATCCAAAAGAACGGAAAGGGAAACGTCATAGTGGGCGCTCCGCAGTACGATGTCGCAAACAAACCCAACTCAGGAAGGGCGTATCTGTTCTATGCCAGCAGTTTTGCTGCTAAACCGACAACGATATCAGCAACTGCAGCAAACCTACAATTCACGGGTACACATACAGATGAAAGATTCGCCTTGTCATTAGCAGCCCTCGGCGACTTCAACAACGACACGTATCCTGACTTTGGCATAGGTGCGATGTGGAACGGTGCATACACCGCAAAGGGTGGTGCGGTATACATCTACTACGGCGGCGCTACACCCAACAATGTGGCGGACACAATCATCTATGCGGACACCAGGGGTGAATGGTTCTCCACTTCTATTGACGGCACCGGGGACATGAACGGGGACGACATCACGGAAATCATAGTCGGTGCACCCTACAACAGCGGGACTGCTACAAACGCAGGCAGGGTAAACCTATACAATCTCTCATTCTTCAAGTCCATAGACGCATACCCGAACCAGGTAAAGCACGCATACCCGGGAACGAACGTCCAATTCACAATTACATTAAAGAACAACATCGGCGCAGGCATGGTCAACATAGAAAATACATCTACGTACAACTGGAACACAAACGTCTCAGAGAGCGGCACGCCCTTAATAAACAACGGCGGAGACAGCATACCGGACGCAGCGTTCACAGGCACGGGAACAAAGACGCTGGTCGTAAATGCCACAGTGCCGCTAAACGCAGCGCCGAATACAAAGAACATCATCACAATAACTGCATCGAACGAAACAACACCAACCGCAAACGACATAGTAACGCTCACGATAATCGTCGATGAAAACACTGTACTGCCGACAGCACCAATAGCAGTCGAAGGCTCTGCCATAAACACATATCTGACTGGTATCGCCCCGGGCAGCTGGAGCAGCTACTGGTGGATGTCAAATGGGGGGGCAAACACTCTCAAGGCCATAGGAGACTTCAACGGCGACGGCTACACTGATATGGTGGTAGGCGCCCCGTCTGCAGATTCGCAAGGATATACTGACAACGGCATGGTTTACCTCTATCTCGGCGGCAGCAACGCACCGTCAGGCACACCATACAACTTCTACGGTCCTACAGAGAGCGACGCATACTTCGGTTATGCAATCTCGGGAGGGGACATCAACGGCGACGGATTCGATGACATTGCAATCAGCGCGCCTGCCCGAAATGCATACGGCACGGATTCGGGAATGGTGTACGTATTCTACGGCACGTCAAGCCCGTCGCACAGATATGCAACCACGGCAGACCTCACAATCACGCCGATAGCATATTATAGAGAGGACAACAACGACTACTACTACACATTCCAGTACGGCACATTCGGCTATTCGATTGCGGCTGACGGCGACGTGAACGGCGACGGCTACAAGGACATACTCGTAGGTGCGCCGCTAGCGGTTTGGGACTATACAAACACCGTTCCGAGACCTTACGGCTTTGTCTATCTATACTACGGCGGACCTACTCCGGACAATAATATGGATTACAGCATAAGGGGAGAAGCGTATTACACTCAATTCCCCAACTATGCCAGTATGCTTTTGGATGCTTACTACGGCTACGGCGGAAGATTCGGCTCCGATGTTGCCTTGGCAGACGTGAACGGCGACAGCTTGGCGGATATGATTGTCGGAGCGCCGACAATGAAGGGCGTAGCAGGTACAGAACTGCAGGCAGGCAGGACGTATGTATTCTACGGCTCATCATCGCTGACAGCCATAACTTATCCAAATCTACAGTACAACAAGGGCATAATATATGCAGGCACAGCTACGGGCGTGGTATTCGCAAGTAATGAGGCTTATTCAAGATTCGGTTCAGCGATAGCAAAGGGAAGCATCAACGGCGACATATACGCAGACATATTGATAGGTACGCCTTACACAGATATTAGTTCAAGCGTTGACGTGGGCAGCGTGTTCATGTGGCACGGCCAGAACTTCCCGACAGGAGCCAGCGTCATACCATCGACAAACGCAAACATCAGGGTGAACGGAACAGCGGCATACTCGCTCTTCGGCTTCTCTGTGGCCGGTATAGGCGACTTGAACAGCGACAACTTCGGG
>JBAZOY010000188.1:0-2556 GCA_041648505.1 Syntrophales bacterium
CCTACCAAGCGGAGTGGAACACCACGGGCCTCACGGACGGAGAACACGTCCTCACTGCCACGGCCCGAGACGCGAGCGGACAGGAAGCGCGACACACCGTGAGCGTCGAAACGGAAAACTCCGGAGGTGCTTGCGACAACTTGCCGACGGCCGTGATCACGGAACCTGAGGACGGCAGCTACGTCTACGGGGACATCACGGTGCGCGTGAACGCATCAGACGACATCGGCGTCATTCGCGTACGCGTGTTCGTGGATGCCGGCATGATCTGGGAAGATGTCACGACGCCCTTCGAAGGCGTCTGGCATACGGCCGACTTCACGGAAGGTCCGCATCTCATCCGGGCAGAAGCCACGGACACGGCGGATCAGCAAAGCGCGGAGACCTCACTCGAAGTGGACGTCGACCGGACACCGCCGACGATCACCATCACGGCTCCGTCAGACGGCGAGACGGTTTCGGGAACGCGAGTCGTCACCGCCAACGCGACCGACAACCTGTCGGTAGCAAGCGTGGTCTTCACGGCAACCGGCGGTCTGACGCGGTCATTTACCGACACTGAGGCGCCATTCGAATGGTCGCTCGACTTCCCTGGGACAACGGAGTGCGACACCAATGTCGCGATCGAGGCCGAAACGATTGACCGAGCGGGCTGGACTGCCACCGACACCGTCACGGTAATACTCGAACCCATGGAGGTTTGCAACGACCTGGACGACGACTGCGACGGCGAAACCGACGAAGACTTCGACTGCCGAACAGGAACAACTGGAACATGTACAACGAGTTGTGGTTCCGCCGGGACACGACCATGTTCCTCAACATGCACCTGGGGGACATGCACACTGCCCGTCGAAATCTGCAACGGCCGGGATGACGACTGCAACGGCTTGGTCGACGACGGTTTCATAGGCGAACCTTGCGACGGACCAGACGGCGATCTCTGTCTCGAAGGGTCTCTAGTCTGCTCGGCCGGTTCTTGGACTTGCTCAGATACCACTACGACCAACTCTGAAACCTGCAACGGCCTGGACGACGACTGTGACACCCTAACCGACGAGGATTGCCCGTAAATTCCTCCAACGTGCCCCCCCCCTGGACTCGATGCTGCTTCCGCCACACAAGAAACGGCTGCATCGCAATCCGAGACGAAACCAGACATGGGTCTGGCCACAGTTTAGTTAGACGGAGGTAGTAAAAAACCGACGGATGGCGATAAGTGACAAACGCCTAGAAAACCGTCGGTCTTTTTTTTATTTTAAAAAATCTATTTGGACCAAAAGAAGAACTTAAGATTAAAAGTAGATTAAGGAGTTACTCTTGACAAAAAGGCAAAAATGAGGTATATTAAAGGGTGTTTAAAATGGTTTAAAGTTCAGACGAAAGCGTGGTATTTATAATATAAATAACGAACTTTCGCTTGGGCTTACTAGCCCCGAACACGGACAACACGTGTTTGAAACACGGAAAAACCCGCCAGAGGCGGGCGAAAGAAGGAGGGATGCCATGAAGGGTTACTGGACGATGATGATGGTGCTCGTGCTTGGGTTCGTGACCGGCTGCCCGGACGACGACACTTGCACCGACCCGTGCGAGTGCGAGGGCATCTGCGACGGCGGAGATGCCGACGCGGACACGACCGACGGAGACGTCGATCCCGAAGGGAGCGACGCGGACGCCGACGACAACGGCGGAGATGCCGATGCGGACGGCGACACGACCGAGACCGAGGATGACGCCTCGGACGAGGGAACGACCAGCTGCCCGAGCGTGGCGGGAACGTGGGAGATCACGTACCTGCCGGCCGGAAGTCGTTACCCCTTCTATCTCGAACAAGTCGGCTGCTCGCTGACGGGCCACATGGAAGAAGACACCTTCACCGGCGGAATCAATGAAGACGGATCTCTCGCTCTCTATGACCGTACTGGTACCGTCGACGAAGATCTGACTGGCAACCTGGTCAGTCCGACCCGCATGACCGGCAACTGGTCCAGGAGCACCGGCTCCAGCGGCACCTGGGAAGCCGTTCTCCAGTAGTACCGCGCGCAGGAGGGCGCGCTGAGACGACGAGCCCCACACTAACTGCAACGGCAGGGTGTGGGGCGGTTTTTTTGTTTAAATTTAATTTTGCTATTTCGGCACGACAATTACACGGCCAGCAAACGAAGTCCAGTGTGGCGGTAGCAGATCCGAAACATCACACTCATCTCGCCCATAGCACCCACCATTCGGTCTTGGATGGCCGGGAGTGGAAGAGCAGGTGCCGTTGCACCAGCCCCAGTTGTCTTTGACCTGAACTCTTGGAGTAAAGACGCAACAGGGACCGGAAACGGTCGGGTCGGGACAGGTGTCGCGCCAGTAAGAAGGAGCTGAACCGGCAAGGGGTCGGGTGCAGGTAAAAGTGGTTTCTGAGGTATAGTAAAGTTCGCTGCAGGCGCGAGGGGCGTGGCCAAAATCAGAAGAATCGCAGTTTGAAGAGCCGTCTGTTGCGTCCCAACCATATAAATTTTTGTAGAAGTTATCGCCTCCGCCACAACCGGCGGACATAAAGCGAAT
>JBAZOY010000189.1:0-2555 GCA_041648505.1 Syntrophales bacterium
GATTGGCTGTCCGCCGCCTCCGCCGTTAAAACTCACTGTCCCGGAATTAGCGGTAAATGTTCCTGTCCCTGTCCTTGTCCATGAGCCGGAAACGTAAATCGTTACCCCTGGATCCGGATTCATGATGCCGTTAGTATTAATAACAACATACCTATAAGTATCGCCATTGTTAGGCGTCCACTGGCCGTCATTGACGGTTAATGTATTGGTAACTGTCTGCACAGCACTGGGGTCAACATCATAGGTGTCATCAGGGGAAGTGTAGGTGTTGTCAATATAGAGGTTATACCAGGTATTAGTGCCGTTAATTGTCTGCGCGACTGAGCCGTTAAACTTGACTGTGCCGCTATTATGGGTAAAGGTTCCGGAATTTAGCCAGTTACCGGCAACATTAATTGTGCCGGAGGCAGGGCCGGTTAAGGACTTGGTGCTATTGATTGTGACATTGTAGAATGAATTAGTGCTTGAGCCGCTGATAGTAGTGGTGCCGTCGAAGGTCACTGTGCCGCTGCCAGCTGTAAAGGTCGCAGAGTTAGACCAGTTGCCGGCAATAGTGATATTCTTATTATTACTATCAAAAATGCCAGCAGAGTTAGTTAAATTATTAGTAACGCTAATATTGTTATTCAATTGCAATGTGCCGCTGCCGGAATGAGTCAGGTTATAAAAGCTTGAGCTAGCGTTATCAAGTGTTTGCGTGCCTGTGCCGTTGAAAGTCACTGTGTATGCACCGGCATTAAGGGTGGTGTTATTATCCCAGTTGCCTGAGGCGCTGGTATTACCGGCTAATAAATAGTTTGTGTTGGAAGCAGGCAGTAGGGTGAGGTTATGGTAATTAACCGCTGCGACATAAGTATTACTGCCTGAGCCGGTATAAATTACAGTTGAGCCAGTGCCTCTTTCGAAGGTGCCTACGCCTAAAGGAGTGCCTGTGCCTGTAATCGTTAATATATAATTATTATTACCTAAATTCAGCGTGCCTGCGCCGCTGTTAGAAATCATGGTGATATTAGAACCCAAGGTTACTGTTCCGCTAATCGTCACAGCATCAAGGCTTGCGCTTGAGCTGTTGGTAAGAGTGCCTGTGCCATCAAAAGTCAATGTTCCGCTGCCGCGGGTGAATATTGCTGAACCAGTATTAGACCAGTCACCGGCAAAGTTCATATTCTGATTATAAGAATTAAATGTACCAGCAGAGTTCAGGAATGCGCCATTAACATCTAAAGCTGCAGCCAGTTGCAGGGTGCCTGAGCCGGAGTGGGTGAGGTTATAGAAGCTTGAGCTGCCGGCATTTAATGTCTGGACATTGCCTGAAGTAGCCGCAACTTTATCAAAAGTAACCGTTCCATTATTATGATTAAATGTGCCGCCAGTCTTGGTCCAGTTGCCACTTATTGTGATAGTGCCTGAAGGAGCAGTAAATATGCCTTGCTGAATCTCTAGATTATTGCTGATAGTAAGATTATTCGCTGCAGCCCAGCTGCCTGAGCCGTTGAAAGTCAGATTATAATAACTATTACCTGCTTTCAGGCTGGTGTAAGTCCCCGACCCATTATAAATTACTGTGCTTCCGGAATAATTAGTCAATCCGCCGCTAATAGTTTCATTGCCTTGTAAAGTCAAGGTCCCGGAGTTACTAATGCCGCCTGCAGTAGTAATGTTGTAACCTGCTAAATCCAATGACACTGGATTCAATGGCGTACCGGAGTTGATGACTAATAAATCTATGGCAGCGCTGCCAGTGACATTGGCTGATAAGGTGCAAATACCATCGATAGTGGTCTGATCATTATTTCCGGGCAGGACTCCTGTTGACCAGCGAACAGCATCTGTCCATAAACCTGTGCCGGTAAAGGTAAGCCCGCCAAATGACCACCTCACGTTATTCCCGCCGTTAATAGAGTAATTGGCAGTGATAACTTTACCTACTGCTTCCGTAGAATAGCTGACGCGTACATAAGTTACTGTGCTGGTAGGCGCATTGAGATACCAAGTTGTGGCTGAGACTGCCGGAGCTAATTCGATTAAGTTGCCCGAAGAGCCGTTAACATTAAATGTATTGGTAATGGTGTTAGGCGCAATGATGTTGGCTGCAGCAAAGGAAATTTTCTTGACGCCTGAAGCAGCGTTGAGGGTGCGAGTAGATAATGTGTCGGTAAAGGTTACGCCCGCAGTGTTGGTATTAGTAATAGTTAAGATATAAAATGCGGAATTATCCATCGTCACACTTTGTGCAGAAGTGCCGTTTAAGACAACAGTGCCGTTATTATGGTTAAATATACCGCCGGTCTTTAACCAATCGCCACTGACAGTTAACGTGCCAGTAGGTGCGTTAAAAATTACATTGCTGCCTGCGCCACTTAAAGTTAAATTAGTATAAGTTCTCGCTGGTATAGTATTAGTACCGGTGAAAGTAAATGCGCCGACTTCACCAGTAGGAATATTACTGACATTGCCAGTAGAGACCGTGATTAAACCATTGTTAGATAAAGCCGTAGTTACGGTTAAAGTATTAGCGCCCACAGCTAAGGTGACACCTGCGTCGATGGTAAGGG
>JBAZOY010000190.1:0-2547 GCA_041648505.1 Syntrophales bacterium
CACCTGTCGTCGTATTACCATAGGTACGACCGATTGAGCCGTTGCCACTCTGGTAGGCACCAAGATAACCGCGAGCACTCACGTCGATCTTGGACGTGGAGTCGATACTCAGCGTACCAATTGAAAGGTCAAGCTTGAACTCCTGACTGGTTGTGGTCCGCCACTGACTCATCAGGCCACTATTGCGAATGGTCAGCTTGTCAGCCGTAACGGCGTTGGTCACCAGAGTCGAGCCATCTATCAGCAGCTCGTCACTGACTGCAAAGCGGTCAAGGCTGGTCAACCTGGCCTTGCCGAGAATGCTGACCTTCGTGAAGGCATAGACCCCACTGAAGGTAAGACCACGTGCCGTGGCCTGCGTAAGATCTCCCTCTGCAGGATCTATGCGCAGACTGGCGGCGTCATTATCAACGACCGTGAAGTATTGTGTCCGGGTTACATCCGGGGCAAATTTCATCCCTTTCAGAGAACCGGCCTGCCAGTTGACACCACTGGTCGTCAAGGTATCGGCAGTCACATCGGTAACTACGCCGCTCCCCATGGACCTCAACAGGGTCGAGCCTTCACCAGCATCAGCACCACGATTGTCCACTATCAAATGATCGGTACCAAGCATGGCGGATTTCAGATACACCGTGCCCGCTCCGCCGTTGCGACCCGTTCCCGCCCCCGAGGCAACCATGTTCCTCTCTGGCAGGGTCATGGTGCCGTAGTACACGGCAATGCGCCCGCCACCGCCACCGCCGCGTCCATTGTCTGCCCATCCACCACGGGCATACACATAGCCGGATCCGGACAACGCACCAGCGTCAATCCTGATGCCGCCGCCGCTGCCGCCGCCACCGACATAGTTTCCATTACCGCCATCAGCCAGAATACTGCCGTTCAGCGTAAATGTTCCCGCTTTGATGCGGACCAAACCACCACCATTGCCGGACACATAGCTGCCATACCCGTTCTCAGTAGCGCCGCCGCTGCCAACCTCGTTCGGATTGAAAGGATCGCCGTACACTGCGTTGACAGCGCCACTATAATACCCGCCGTACCCGCCGTAACTGCCGCCACTGCCATTTGCGCTGCCACCTGTCGTCGTATTACCATAGGTACGACCGATTGAGCCGTTGCCACTCTGGTAGGCACCAAGATAACCGCGAGCACTCACGTCGATCTTGGACGTGGCATCAAGAGAGATGTTGGTCGCCTCAACGTCTAGCTTATTGGTGGCGCTTGTACTCGCACCACTATGGGTCAACACGCTGTTGTTCTGCATGGTGATGTTGCCAGCCACATTCAAGGAACCGTTGAAGGTCAGGGTGCTGTTGTTCATCGTCAGGTTCGGGATCGAAAGAGATCCGTTGATCGTCAGCTGGGAGTTAATCAACACCAAATCCTGTTCGAAAGAGTAGCTGCCGCTCAGAGCGATAACTGCGCCACCCTTCACATCAACAGAGTTGTAGTCGCCGCCCGGAACTGTTGTTGTGTTGCTGGTGCTTATGCCACCGTTGTTGATTATCACGTCGGCTTTGGCCTTGGCATTATCCTTCAGGTAGATCGTGCCGGCCCCGCCGTTGTGGCTCGGATAACTGCCATCTCCGCTCTTGCCGCCGGATGCGATGAGGTTGCCCACCGGCAAGCTGTTAGTGTCGTAGTTGATCGCGATTCGACCGCCACCGCCACTTGCATAATCACGGCCATAGGTAGCCACACCGCCACGGGCTGCCATACTGCCGCTGCCGCTCAGACTGCCTACGTTCAGCATGATGCCGCCACCGCTGCCGCCGCCGGCTGCACCGGCGTTCCCACCGTCGGCCAGTATGCTCCCGTTCAGCACGAAGGAACCGGCTGTGACCTTGACAAAGCCGCCACCATTGCCGCCGGGCCAGCCACTGCCATTGCCGCCACCACCGCTGCCCAGCTCGGCAGGCTGCTGGAGACTGCCGTACGGGGCATTGACTCCGGAACCCGCCCAGCCTGAAATGCCGCCAAGACCACCGTAACTGCCGCCGACTTGATAGGTACTGCCACCAACATTGCCAAGAGTACGGGCCACGTCGGTATTGTTCCCGCTCTGCCAGGCTCCCAAATATCCCTTGCCGCTCACATCGACCTTCGAAGTGGCATCAATACTGACTGTAGGAGCAGTTATATCCAGCTTCCATTGAGCTGTAGTTGTTGCGCCATAGTGGGAAAGAACACTCTGGTTCGTCAGAGTGATGCTGCCGGTTACCTGCAGGGTGTCCTTGAGCGTCAGGCTGCTCTTGTTCATCGACAGATTCCCAGGAACCGAGAGAGTACCGGATACGTTCAGGGTACTGTTGGTGAGAGTCAGGTTTTTCGGCAGATTGAGATTGCCATTGACCGTAAGTTGCGTGTCGGTCAGCACCATGTCACTTTCAGTGGTGTAGCTGCCGCTCATGGCAACAACCGCCCCACCCTTCACATCAACAGAGTTGTAGTCGCCGCCCGGAACTGTTGTTGTGTTGCTGGTGCTTATGCCACCGTTGTTGATTATCACGTCGGCTTTGGCCTTGGCATTATCCTTCAGGT
>JBAZOY010000191.1:0-2545 GCA_041648505.1 Syntrophales bacterium
CCGATCAAGGTATTTGAGCAGGCGCTCGATAATGTAAAGCCTATGATAGAAGTCAAGTCGAGGCGGGTGGGCGGATCGACATATCAGGTTCCGACAGAAATAAAGCCGGCCCGCAGAACTGCTCTTGGGATAAGATGGATAATAACTTATGCTCATCAGCGGACTGAAAAGAGTATGGCAAGCAAGCTGGCGGGAGAAATCATGGATGCCGCCAACAAGAGAGGTTCTTCAATAAAGAAAAAAGAGGATACTCATAAAATGGCAGAGGCGAACAAGGCATTTGCCCATTTCAGGTGGTAGTATTATAAATTTCATTAAGCTCCTTTTATCAAAAGGGGAGGGTATTGGAGATGGCAAAGAAGAAGTTTGAGAGGACGAAGCCGCATGTTAACGTAGGTACGATAGGTCATATAGATCACGGGAAGACGACGTTGACGGCAGCGATAACGAAGCATTGTGCATTGAAGGGGATGGGGGAGTATGTGCCTTTTGACCAGATAGACAAGGCGCCTGAGGAGAAGGAGAGGGGTATAACGATAGCGACAGCGCATGTAGAGTATGAGACAAAGAAGCGACATTATGCGCATGTGGATTGTCCCGGTCATGCCGACTACATCAAGAACATGATAACGGGTGCGGCTCAGATGGATGGAGCGATACTGGTGGTAGGAGCAGATGACGGGCCGATGCCGCAGACGCGGGAGCACATATTGCTTGCCCGGCAGGTTGGAGTGCCGAAGATAGTTGTATTTTTGAACAAGTGCGACATGGTTGATGACAAGGAGCTGATAGAGCTTGTAGAGCTGGAGTTGAGAGAGCTTTTAGACAAGTATGAGTTTCCCGGGGATGACACGCCGATAATACGGGGCAGTGCATTGAAGGCATTGGAGAGTGATGATGCCAATAGTGAGGAAGCGAAGTGCATATTTGAGTTACTGGATGCGGTAGATACATTTATACCTGAGCCAGTGCGAGATATAGACAAGCCGTTTTTGATGCCGATAGAGGATGTTTTCAGCATATCCGGACGCGGGACAGTGGTAACGGGCCGTGTTGACCGTGGGATAATACACGTAGGGGATAATGTGGAGATAGTGGGGATACGTCCGACGATCAAGACGGTGTGCACGGGGGTTGAGATGTTCCGGAAGCTTTTGGACGAGGGGCGAGCGGGAGACAACATAGGGGCGTTGTTACGTGGGACGAAGCGTGAGGAAGTAGAGCGCGGGCAGGTGTTGGCAATACCCGGGTCGATAACGCCGCACACGAAGTTCAAGGCAGAGGTTTACATATTGAGCAAAGAGGAAGGCGGGAGGCACACGCCGTTTTTCAATGGATATCGGCCGCAGTTTTATTTCAGGACGACGGATGTAACCGGGATATTGACATTACCTGAGGGGATAGAGATGGTAATGCCCGGGGACAATGTAACGATAACGGCAGATCTGATAACGCCGATAGCGATGGAGACGGAGCTTCGGTTTGCGATAAGGGAAGGCGGCCGGACGGTCGGCGCCGGAGTAGTCAGCGAAATAATCGGATAAGCCGTTGTAATAAAATAACTGTAACATTGAAATGCCGTGACCGGCATAAGGAGCCGTAACGAAATGGTCAGAAATGTAATGGTTATTTCGTAACGGCTCCTAAAGAGAAAGATAACTTATGACAACGAATACCAAGATCAGAATCAAGCTAAAGGCGTATGATCATAAACTGCTGGATCAGTCGGCTTCGGATATAGTCGATACCGCCAATAAGACCGGCGCAAAAGTTATAGGACCCATTCCGCTGCCGACCAGAGTGAATAAATATTGTGTTCTGCGCTCACCCCATATCGACAAAAAGTCAAGAGAGCAGTTTGAGATGAGAACCCATAAAAGACTTCTCGATATTATAGAGCCGACTCAGCAGACAGTTGATGCCCTGATGAAACTGGACCTGTCTCCGGGAGTGGATGTCGAGATAAAACTGTAGCATAGGAAACGGTAAGAGCCATGCGTAGAGGATTGATAGGGAAAAAACTGGGGATGACAGTTGTGTTCTCCTCGGAAGGTAAATATGTGCCGGTAACTGTTGTAAAGATCGGGCCATGCACTGTAACCCAGATTAAAACCGGTGAAACGGACGGATATAATGCGCTTCAGCTCGGATTCGGCGGGAAAAAGAAGACACGTGTAAGCAGGCCGGATAAGGGACATCTGAAAAAAAGCGGGCTTGAATCCTGCGAAATAATCCGGGAGTTTGCGGTTGAAAATCCCGGAGAATATGCACTGGGCCAGGTATTAAATGCCGGTATCTTTAATGTCGGAGACCGGGTAGATGTAAGCGGCACCACAAAGGGACGGGGTTTTGCAGGTGTAATCAAGCGGCACGGATACAGCGGGGGCAGAAAAACCCACGGAAGTCATTGCCACAGGATTCCGGGGTCTATCGGAGCTAGCGCCTGGCCTTCAAGGGTATTTAAAGGGAAAAAGCTTCCCGGGCATTACGGAAATGAAAAGCAGACCATGCGAAATATTGAGATCGTTGATATAAGAGAGCAGGA
>JBAZOY010000192.1:0-2530 GCA_041648505.1 Syntrophales bacterium
ACAAACCTACGCGGACTATGTCAGATGTTGTCTGTGTGCCGTTGAATGTTATATTCAGTCCGGTTATGTTCATGGCTTCGCCTGTGGCAGTGAAGTTGAAGGAGATAATTGTGACGTTGGTTGAACCCAATCTTGTGTAGGACGCAACCCTGCTGGCGCCTGTTATTGAAAGGTTGCCGAAGATTGTTGAATTGCCTGATCTCTGGCTTGTGAAACTAGGCGTTACAGACAAACCTGATACTCCACCTGATGCTACTACGTCGGCGGCGCCTTCGATGCTGGCGTTAAATGTGTGACCGCCGGTTGCGGTGCTTGAAACATTAATTACAACAAGCAGGACATTTGTTCCTACAGACACGTTGAAGCCGATGTTGGAGAAGTTATATCTTCCGGCGACAGGAGCTGATGTGTTCCACTGGATTAAATCATAATTCACTCCGCTTCCATCTAAAACACCAGCTGCTGCAGCAGAGCTGTTGTACAAACCTACACGAACTATATCAGATGTTGTCTGTGTGCCGTTAAGCGTTATGTTCAGGCCGGTTATGTTCATGGCTTCGCCTGTGGCGGTGAAGTTGAATGAAATAATTGTAACATTACCAGTGCCTATTACTGTTGTCGACGAGACGCGACTCGTGCCTGTTATTGAAAGTGCGGATAGTGTAGATGTGCCAGAGCGCTGGGTTGCGAATGTTTCTGTTATTGCCTGTGCAGATGCACCACCGGTTGTCACAACGTCGGCCGCTCCCTCGATGGACGCGTTGAATGTATTTCCGCCGGTTGCGCTGCTGGATAGGTTGAATACAACAAGCACTATCTGGCTTGAAGGTACATTGAAGGACAGGCCGGAGAAGTTGTAGCGTCCGTTAGTTGCTGATGTGTTTGTTGCGATCACGTCGTATGCAGGCGTGCCGTTGAACACACCGGCATCCGCTCGTGTTGAGTTGTAAAGCTTGACTTCGATGATATCTGCATTTGTTGCAGTGCCATTTCTTGTGACTATTATTTCAGAGATGTTCATCTGTTCTCCTACAGCGGAGAAGTTGTAAGATATAATCGTGACGTTGCTCGAGCCAAGCCTTGTGTAGGATACTACCCTGTTTGTGCCTGTTATTGAAAGTGTTCCTGGAATCACAGAGCTGCCGGATCTCTGGCTCGTGAATGTTTCTGTTATAGATTGTGCAGAACCGCCACCTGTTGTTACGACATCAGCTGCACCTTCGATGCTGGCGTTGAATGTTCGTCCGCCGGTTGCGGTGCTTGAAACATTAATCACTACAAGCAGAACGTTTGTTCCTCCAGCAGACACATTGAAACCAAGTTTCGTGAAGTTATATCTTCCATTAACAGGCTCTGATATATTCCACTGAATCAAGTCGTAATTCACTCCGCTTCCATCAAGAACGCCAGCTGCTGCTGCAGAGCTGTTGTACAGGCCCACGCGGACTATGTCTGCTGTTGTGTGAGTGCCGTTGAATGTTATGTTTAATGATGTAATGTTCATCTGCTCGCCTGCGGCAGTGAAGTTGAAAGATATAACTGTGACGTTATTCGTACCCATTGCTATTGTTGAGGCAACTCTGCTCGTGCCTGTGACTGCAAGCGTACCAAAGATTGTTGATGTTGACGAACTCATCGTGGCGACTGTTTCTGCCACTGATACGCCTGTCAATCCACCTACGGTCACAATGTTCGCGTTGCTCAGTATTGTTCCATTGATAGTGTGGCCGCCGGTTGCGCTGCTGGACACATTAACGACAACAAGAACTATCTGTCCTGTTACTCCTGTTGGCACTGACAATCCAAGTCCGGAGAAGTTATAAGTCAGGCTTGTCGGTGTTTCTGTTACTGTTGTATTAGTTGCGAAACGCGTCTGGGTACCGTTATAGGTTGTTGTGCCAGATAATGTACTGTTGTACAAGCTTACTGACTGTATGTCTGCTGATGAAATGCTTGTTCCGTTTAACATCAGCACAATCTCAGAAACATTCATGGCTTCGCCGGTTGCACTGAAATTGAAAGAGATAAGTGTAACATTATTCGTGCCTATTACAGTTGTTGCACTTGCACGGTCTGTGCCTGTGGCTGTAAGATTACCGTAAACAGTTGCTGTTGGCCTTGATGCAGTTATGTTGAATATGCCGCCCATTACACCTCTCACTGATACATTGAAAGGCTGCGAACCTGCAGTTGCGCCGGCAGTGAAGTTTTCAAGGCTTATCGTCGTGTTCTTGTCTATTGGCAATCTGCCGTTGCTGTCAGTGACATTGCAGACAACTGTATTTGCTCCCAATATAGTCCTGTTCCATGATATCGCGCTAACTGTAGGACATGTTGCATTGCCTGCAAGCGTGAAGCCCGTGCCGCCGAACAATATTCTTATCTCGTCTATCTGGTCTGTTGGCGAACCAACTCCTGTGTTGTTTATTGTGAATGTATAATTATTCAATGTGCCAACACCAGTCTGTGCTGTTGCGGATCCTGTCACGATGAGCGTGCTGGTTGCTGTCAGGTTTCTTATATTTGCTTT
>JBAZOY010000193.1:0-2523 GCA_041648505.1 Syntrophales bacterium
ACAGACGTCTTTATAAAACCATAGACCTCTATGATTTGCTGATTTACGGTGATAAAAGTGACGACATTCAACTTAAAAAAGGCGATACTATTTTTGTCCCCAAAATAGCCGATACCGCAGCCATAAAGGGCGAAATAAAGGTGCCGGCCATTTACGAATTAAAAGAAAATACCACAATGTACAGTTTGCTGGCTATGTCTGGAAAATATACGCGCAATACTTATTTCCGGGAAGTGAACCTTATTCGGCGCAGTACTGATTCAGACCAGTTTAAGCTGCAAACACTGACCTTTAAGAATTATGATGATTTCATTAATACCAGCAAAAAGATCGGGATAGAAAATGGCGATATCATTGATATTAAAGCAATCTCCGATCAGATAGATAATTGGGTTAATATTGAAGGAGATGTATTACACCCGGGGCTTTATGAATATGGCAAAGTTCGGAATATGCAGGATCTGATGGAATTGTCAGGAGGATTTAATAAAACCGCTTACCTGGACAGAGTGGAAATCTACAGGATGACTACCTCTAATAGGGATGAAATAATACCCGTAAATGCCAATGAAATTGATTTAAAAAATGTTAATTTGCAGATGTTTGACAAGATCAAGGTTTATTCTACAAGTGAACAGAACAAAAATTATACTTTAAGTGTTCAGGGTGAAGTATATAATCCAGGGAATTTTGTTTATTATCAAAATATGACTTTGGAGGATGTGGTTTTTAAGGCCGGTGATTTTAAATATAACGCTGATAAAGAAAAAATACATGTTATGAGAAAAATGACCACAAGTGATAACAAAATTTTAGAAGTAAGTTATTCTAGTGAAGCAAAAACTTTTGTTTTACAGCCATTTGATGAGATATTTGTTAAATCCGTGAGGACTTACGATGTAGCCGGAACAGTGGAAATCAGAGGAGAAACCATGCAGCCCGGCGTTTATCCCATTTATAAAAATGAAACGCTTAGCATGTTTATTAAACGTATCGGCGGGTTCACGGATGAAGCCTATATCCCAGGGATAGAGTTTTACAGAACAAATAAAAATTTAAATTTACTGCAAAGTATCAATAAAACCAGCAGTTCCAACGAAATACTGGTACAAAATATTATGAGCCTTTCCAATTTCAACCGCATCCGTATGGACGCGGGCGCGTTATTTTATAAAAATGTGCTGGATGAAGACCTCAAACTGCAGGACAAGGATTCGATTGTGATACCTCCTATACCTCAGACAGTCGGTGTTGTCGGCGGTGTTTATAATCAGGGTATGTTTGTTTATAAAGAAAACAGGAATATGCAGTATTATTTAAATGACGCTGGATTATTCAGAAAAGACGCTGATACCAATGAAACATTTGTCATTCATGCTGATGGAACAGTAAGCAAAACAAGTGATTTTGGTTCTGTTGTGCTGAAAGGTGATATTATAGTTGTGCCGACCAGAGAAACAAGAGAAATTGACTGGGTAAAGTCGATATTAGACTGGACTCAGATTATCTTTAATGTAGCAGTTACATGGAAGGCTATTTTTCAGTAAGAGATTCTGCTTTAAAGATTAAGAAGCATTTCTTTTTTATCCGCGTATAATTCCATATCCATGTGGGTAACATAATCGGTTATGACAGTGTGACAGTCATTGCAGATAAAGCATTTCTCAGGATAAGTGCGGTATTGCAGAATACCTAAAAAAGAGACGTTATGATGTTTGCAGTTTCCCATATATTCCTGTCTTATAGTTTACAGTATCTTTATTCCCTGAAGTTACAATTTATAAACATTTATTTTATGGAATCTTTTTGATGAGCGGCTTTAAAAGAGTGAAAGTTGTTTTATTTTGTTGGTTTTATTTTTGTGCAGAGAGATTTCTTCTTTTTCCAGTTCTTCCAGTATTTTTGTGGCGTCACGAATAATTTCCTTGGGCAGTCCGGCCAGATCAGCCACATGTATACCATAGCTTTTTTCAGCTTTACCCGGAATTACTTTATAAGTAAACCGAATTTTATTTTGTTCCTCAACTACCGCTACATTCATGTTTTTCATTAGGGGATATTGTTCGGCTAGCGAAGTTATTTCATGATAATGTGTGGCGAACATGGTTTTCGCCTGAATCTGTTTATAAATATATTTGGCGATGGACGCGGCAATACTGAGCCCGTCAAAAGTAGAAGTGCCCCTGCCGATTTCGTCTAAAATAATGAAAGAGTCTTTGGTGGCGTTATGCAGAATGCCGGATGATTCCAGCATTTCCATCATAAATGTGCTTTTACCCTCAAACAGATTGTCGCTTGCGCCGATGCGGGCAAAGAGTTTGTCGGTCAGGCTGATATTTGCTTCCTGAGCAGGTACAAAGCTGCCTATCTGGGCCATAATGATAATTAAAGCAATCTGCCGCATATAGGTTGATTTGCCGGCCATATTCGGACCGGTAAGTATGACAAAATTTGTTGTCTGCGCATCAAAAAAAACATCATTGGCAACAAATTGGTAACTGTCCGGCTTTTTTTCCAATACGG
>JBAZOY010000194.1:0-2503 GCA_041648505.1 Syntrophales bacterium
GTGTCATTACCCGTAAGAATTTCATCACCCTTGAAAAGCTTGTATTTTTTGGCAAAAAGATTAAGGGAGCGTGTTAATGCAGTCCTAAAACCAACTACATGTGTTCCCCCTTCCCTTGTCTTGATATTGTTAACAAAGGATATTAGGTGTTCATCATAATAATTCCGGCTATAGTGCAGCGCTATTTCTACGTCTGTGTCATCTTTACTTTTATGGATATAAAAAGGTTCTTTAAATAATGGTTCTTTGCTGGCATCTATAGCTTTTATGTAGGATACAATCCCGCCCTCAAACTGATAATCCTCTTTTACTATACTTTCGCTGCGTTCATCTACTACGCATATTTTTAAACCTTTATTCAAATATGCCAACTCTTTGCATCTCATGGCTATTGTGCCGAAATCAAAATCTGTTGTTTCAAAAATGGTAGTATCCGGATAAAAGACTATCTTTGTGCCTGTTTTTTTATCTCCGGTCGTAATTACTTTTCCCGGGGCATCTGGATTACCGCGGGTAAACCATTGAGTATACTGTTTACCTTCGCGATATGTTTCCACAAATAATTTCTGGGAAAGAGCATTTACACAAGAAACGCCCACACCATGTAGTCCGCCTGAAACCTTGTATCCTTGTCCACCAAATTTTCCACCTGCATGTAGAATAGTCAGTACTACTTCAACTGCGCTGATCCCTTTTTCTTCTATAATATCAATAGGAATACCTCTACCGTCATCTTCCACGCTTACCGCTCCATCTGCGGTAAAAATAATGTTTATTTCCTTGCAGTATCCTGCCAATGCTTCATCAATGCTGTTATCCAAAACTTCATAAACCAGATGATGCAACCCGCTTTTGTCGGTTGAACCGATATACATTGCCGGTCTTTTTCTTACTGCTTCCAAGCCTTCTAATATTTTAATATCAGATGCACCATAGGACTGACTTTGCTCCATTTCTTGATCTCCTCTTTACTTGTTATTCACACTCGCAATAAACCTTATGTATCCTGCTTGGTAAATGATTTTTAACCATCTCACTGGTGATTTTTTCAGGTCTAACACTTAACTTTAATATAATATATTTCTTAACTTTCTCAATAAAAATACTTTTATTCTTTTCATTTTTGTTTATTTTTATCTCTCGATAACACTGACTAATAATATCATATAATTGGCTAATTTCATACCTTTTTTCGTCCATAAACAGCCTTTTGGATATAGGGTTAATGGTTTCTGTTGCTTTTATTTCTTCAAATTGTATCCAGGGGGTTTTTAGCAGCGCTTTGCGAACCCTTTGTTTAACCCTTTCTTCCTCTCTGCAGATACATAATGAACACAGCCGGCTGCTTTTCGCGAGTAGTTTTGAGCCGCACTTTCGACATTTATGCTCATCTTCGGCAGGTTGCTTCTCGTCCGGTTTTGTGCCTACTATTATCCTTATTTCCTTGATGTTGGGATATTTTTGGATTATAGCTTTTAAAAAAATATTCTTTTTATAATGTAATTGATTGGCTAAAACCGGGTTATTTACTTCAATATAGAGAATTCTGTTTTTAATAAATAGCTGATTGGTCTTTAAAAAAGCCTCTTTTTCAACCAATGTTCTATAAATTTCCAATAAAAGTAACTGGTCTTTAATGTTTTTATTGTTCATATCTGCTAAAAGATTTTTAATATGCTGCATAGTTTTCTTAAATTTCTATAATATTTATCTGCGCGTTAAATATTTCAGCCGACTTTTCCGTAGAGGTTACAATAACCTGCAATTTCATATCTAAAAGATTTTTCATAATAACCGCCCTTTCGGCATCCAGTCCCATAAACGCGTCATCAACCAGTACAACCGGATTTATGGAAAACTTTTCCACGTAATAATCTTTTTCGGCTAATTTTAATAATATGGACAGTATTCTTTTTTCCCCTAATGACAGGTACTTTTTAGCCTCGGTTTGTCCGACCTGAATATAAAAATCATCCCGGTGTGCTCCATAAAGGCATTCTCCATAATGAACTTCTTTGTTTAGTATTTCCTGTTCCGGCTGTTCGTTTAGGGTATCTTTATAAAGAATTTCAATGTTTTTTAGTTGCTTGTTTATTGGGTTTTGTTTTAAATAGTGATTTAGTTTTTTTTCGATATATTGTATAAATTCTTTTCTTTTAGCCACAATCTGTATATTAAGTGCTGTCATTTTTTGTTGATAATCATCAAGCAAATTCTGTTTTTGAAATTTTTCTTTTTTTAAAATAATATTTTTAAGTTTGATAATTTTTTTTAAATCTTTTAGCTGGTGCATGTAATAAGTATCGGTTTTTGATAAGGTGATATCCAGATATTTTCTTCGTTTTGTCGGTTCGCCGTCAATAATATTTATATCTTCATGGGTAATGGTAACGGTTGAAAAAATTTTCAGCAATTCACTGCTTTTATTTAGGGTCTTCTGGTTTATTTTTATTGTTTTTTGCTGGTCCTGTATGTTAATTTGTATCTGGTTTTCGCCTTGATT